>NZ_JACARU010000031.1:0-5123 GCF_013386425.1 Cedecea sp. P7760
CGCATGGGGAGACCCCACACTACCATCGGCGCTACGGCGTTTCACTTCTGAGTTCGGCATGGGGTCAGGTGGGACCACCGCGCTACGGCCGCCAGGCAAATTCTGTTATTGACCGTCATGCATCCGCATAACCATCAATTTAATCCTGAACTAAGCTGAAAATTTACTCTTTCTCTCTAAATTCTCTCAAAACACCTTCGGTGTTGTAAGGTTAAGCCTCACGGATCATTAGTACTGGTTAGCTCAACGTATCGCTACGCTTACACACCCAGCCTATCAACGTCGTAGTCTTCAACGTTCCTTCAGGACCCTTAAAGGGTCAGGGAGAACTCATCTCGGGGCAAGTTTCGCGCTTAGATGCTTTCAGCGCTTATCTTTTCCGCATTTAGCTACCGGGCAATGCCATTGGCATGACAACCCGAACACCAGTGATGCGTCCACTCCGGTCCTCTCGTACTAGGAGCAGCCCCCCTCAATTCTCCAGCGCCCACGGCAGATAGGGACCGAACTGTCTCACGACGTTCTAAACCCAGCTCGCGTACCACTTTAAATGGCGAACAGCCATACCCTTGGGACCTACTTCAGCCCCAGGATGTGATGAGCCGACATCGAGGTGCCAAACACCGCCGTCGATATGAACTCTTGGGCGGTATCAGCCTGTTATCCCCGGAGTACCTTTTATCCGTTGAGCGATGGCCCTTCCATTCAGAACCACCGGATCACTAAGACCTGCTTTCGCACCTGCTCGAGCCGTCACTCTCGCAGTCAAGCTAGCTTATGCCTTTGCACTAACCTCACGATGTCCGACCGTGATTAGCTAACCTTCGTGCTCCTCCGTTACGCTTTAGGAGGAGACCGCCCCAGTCAAACTACCCACCAGACACTGTCCGCAACCCGGATCACGGGTCTACGTTAGAACATCAAACATTAAAGGGTGGTATTTCAAGGTTGGCTCCACGCAGACTGGCGTCCACGCTTCAAAGCCTCCCACCTATCCTACACATCAAGGCTCAATGTTCAGTGTCAAGCTATAGTAAAGGTTCACGGGGTCTTTCCGTCTTGCCGCGGGTACACTGCATCTTCACAGCGATTTCAATTTCACTGAGTCTCGGGTGGAGACAGCCTGGCCATCATTACGCCATTCGTGCAGGTCGGAACTTACCCGACAAGGAATTTCGCTACCTTAGGACCGTTATAGTTACGGCCGCCGTTTACCGGGGCTTCGATCAAGAGCTTCTCCTTGCGGATAACCCCATCAATTAACCTTCCGGCACCGGGCAGGCGTCACACCGTATACGTCCACTTTCGTGTTTGCACAGTGCTGTGTTTTTAATAAACAGTTGCAGCCAGCTGGTATCTTCGACTGCCTTCAGCTCCACCCGCGAGGGGTTTCACCTACCGACAGCGTGCCTTCTCCCGAAGTTACGGCACCATTTTGCCTAGTTCCTTCACCCGAGTTCTCTCAAGCGCCTTGGTATTCTCTACCTGACCACCTGTGTCGGTTTGGGGTACGATTTAATGTTACCTGATGCTTAGAGGCTTTTCCTGGAAGCAGGGCATTTGTTACTTCAGCACCGTAGTGCCTCGTCATCACACCTCAGCGTTTAATAAGCGTCCGGATTTACCTAAACACTCCGCCTACATGCTTAAACCGGGACAACCGTCGCCCGGCTAACATAGCCTTCTCCGTCCCCCCTTCGCAGTAACACCAAGTACAGGAATATTAACCTGTTTCCCATCGACTACGCCTTTCGGCCTCGCCTTAGGGGTCGACTCACCCTGCCCCGATTAACGTTGGACAGGAACCCTTGGTCTTCCGGCGAGCGGGCTTTTCACCCGCTTTATCGTTACTTATGTCAGCATTCGCACTTCTGATACCTCCAGCAGACCTCACAGTCCACCTTCGACGGCTTACAGAACGCTCCCCTACCCAACAACGCATAAGCGTCGCTGCCGCAGCTTCGGTGCATGGTTTAGCCCCGTTACATCTTCCGCGCAGGCCGACTCGACCAGTGAGCTATTACGCTTTCTTTAAATGATGGCTGCTTCTAAGCCAACATCCTGGCTGTCTGTGCCTTCCCACATCGTTTCCCACTTAACCATGACTTTGGGACCTTAGCTGGCGGTCTGGGTTGTTTCCCTCTTCACGACGGACGTTAGCACCCGCCGTGTGTCTCCCGTGATAACATTCTTCGGTATTCGTAGTTTGCATCGGGTTGGTAAGCCGGGATGGCCCCCTAGCCGAAACAGTGCTCTACCCCCGAAGATGAGTTCACGAGGCGCTACCTAAATAGCTTTCGGGGAGAACCAGCTATCTCCCGGTTTGATTGGCCTTTCACCCCCAGCCACAAGTCATCCGCTAATTTTTCAACATTAGTCGGTTCGGTCCTCCAGTTAGTGTTACCCAACCTTCAACCTGCCCATGGCTAGATCACCGGGTTTCGGGTCTATACCCTGCAACTTAACGCCCAGTTAAGACTCGGTTTCCCTGCGGCTCCCCTATACGGTTAACCTTGCTACAGAATATAAGTCGCTGACCCATTATACAAAAGGTACGCAGTCACCCCATAAAAGAGGCTCCCACTGCTTGTACGTACACGGTTTCAGGTTCTGTTTCACTCCCCTCGCCGGGGTTCTTTTCGCCTTTCCCTCACGGTACTGGTTCACTATCGGTCAGTCAGGAGTATTTAGCCTTGGAGGATGGTCCCCCCATATTCAGACAGGATACCACGTGTCCCGCCCTACTCTTCGAACTCACAGTATGTGCATTTTAGTGTACGGGAGTATCACCCTGTACCCTGCGACTTTCCAGACGCTTCCACTAACACACAAACTGATTCAGGTTCTGGGCTGCTCCCCGTTCGCTCGCCGCTACTGGGGGAATCTCGGTTGATTTCTTTTCCTCGGGGTACTTAGATGTTTCAGTTCCCCCGGTTCGCTTCGTTAAGCTATGTATTCACTTAACGATAGTGTGACGAATCACACTGGGTTTCCCCATTCGGAAATCGCCGGCTATAACGGTTCATATCACCTTACCGACGCTTATCGCAGATTAGCACGTCCTTCATCGCCTCTGACTGCCAGGGCATCCACCGTGTACGCTTAGTCGCTTAACCTCACAACCCGAAGATGTCTCGTGAGACACCATCGCTGTTGTGAAAATTTGAGAGACTCGAACATGTCTTAACCCCATTCCTTATTACGGAGGAATGAGACGACATGTCGTTTCAATTTTCAGCTTGTTCCGGATTGTTAAAGAGCAAATANNTCTATCAGACAATCTGTGTGAGCACTACGCGGGTTTGTATCTTTTAGGTAAGGAGGTGATCCAACCGCAGGTTCCCCTACGGTTACCTTGTTACGACTTCACCCCAGTCATGAATCACAAAGTGGTAAGCGCCCTCCCGAAGGTTAAGCTACCTACTTCTTTTGCAACCCACTCCCATGGTGTGACGGGCGGTGTGTACAAGGCCCGGGAACGTATTCACCGTAGCATTCTGATCTACGATTACTAGCGATTCCGACTTCATGGAGTCGAGTTGCAGACTCCAATCCGGACTACGACGCACTTTATGAGGTCCGCTTGCTCTCGCGAGGTCGCTTCTCTTTGTATGCGCCATTGTAGCACGTGTGTAGCCCTACTCGTAAGGGCCATGATGACTTGACGTCATCCCCACCTTCCTCCAGTTTATCACTGGCAGTCTCCTTTGAGTTCCCGGCCGAACCGCTGGCAACAAAGGATAAGGGTTGCGCTCGTTGCGGGACTTAACCCAACATTTCACAACACGAGCTGACGACAGCCATGCAGCACCTGTCTCAGAGTTCCCGAAGGCACCAATCCATCTCTGGAAAGTTCTCTGGATGTCAAGAGTAGGTAAGGTTCTTCGCGTTGCATCGAATTAAACCACATGCTCCACCGCTTGTGCGGGCCCCCGTCAATTCATTTGAGTTTTAACCTTGCGGCCGTACTCCCCAGGCGGTCGACTTAACGCGTTAGCTCCGGAAGCCACGCCTCAAGGGCACAACCTCCAAGTCGACATCGTTTACGGCGTGGACTACCAGGGTATCTAATCCTGTTTGCTCCCCACGCTTTCGCACCTGAGCGTCAGTCTTTGTCCAGGGGGCCGCCTTCGCCACCGGTATTCCTCCAGATCTCTACGCATTTCACCGCTACACCTGGAATTCTACCCCCCTCTACAAGACTCAAGCTTGCCAGTTTCGAATGCAGTTCCCAGGTTGAGCCCGGGGATTTCACATCCGACTTAACAAACCGCCTGCGTGCGCTTTACGCCCAGTAATTCCGATTAACGCTTGCACCCTCCGTATTACCGCGGCTGCTGGCACGGAGTTAGCCGGTGCTTCTTCTGCGAGTAACGTCAATCACTAAGGTTATTAACCTTAATGCCTTCCTCCTCGCTGAAAGTACTTTACAACCCGAAGGCCTTCTTCATACACGCGGCATGGCTGCATCAGGCTTGCGCCCATTGTGCAATATTCCCCACTGCTGCCTCCCGTAGGAGTCTGGACCGTGTCTCAGTTCCAGTGTGGCTGGTCATCCTCTCAGACCAGCTAGGGATCGTCGCCTAGGTGAGCCATTACCCCACCTACTAGCTAATCCCATCTGGGTTCATCTGATGGCAAGAGGCCCGAAGGTCCCCCTCTTTGGTCTTGCGACGTTATGCGGTATTAGCTACCGTTTCCAGTAGTTATCCCCCTCCATCAGGCAGATCCCCAGACATTACTCACCCGTCCGCCGCTCGTCACCCAGGAGCAAGCTCCCTGTGCTACCGCTCGACTTGCATGTGTTAGGCCTGCCGCCAGCGTTCAATCTGAGCCATGATCAAACTCTTCAATTTAAAAGTGTTTGATGCTCAAAGAATTAAAACTGTTTATAAAATCAGTAGTCACTCTTCAAGACTTGATATTTTGTTGCATCCGAAGATGCTGAGATATCAATCCTGCGAGTGCCCACACAGATTGTCTGATAAATTGTTAAAGAGCAGTGAGTTACGCGCTTTCGCTTGCTAACTCGAGGTGGCGTATATTACGCTTTCCTCTTTCAGAGTCAAGCGTTTATTTTCGCTTTCGTCTGACTGACTACCGGGTTGTTAAGCCGCTTTCGA
>NZ_JACARU010000032.1:0-18354 GCF_013386425.1 Cedecea sp. P7760
GCTCGGTTCCGGCTTAAATCACATCCGTTTTCTCGCCGGGAGTCCGGGGTCTCGGGGAAGTGACGGTGACTTCCCCGAGTCGTTCACCGGTTCGGTGATGACACATGAAACAGGGCTGAAAGTGAATGGAACCTTAGCCGAGCCTGCAGAGACCGCTGGCACGAATGCCAGGGTTAGGGACAATACTCCAGCAGCGTCAACACCTCGTAGTGTGAAGTATGCGGGAACATATCAAACAGCTGGGTACGCACCACGCGGTAACCCGGCAGCATCTTAATATCCTTCGCCATGGTCTGGGCGTTGCAGCTCGAATAGACGATATGCCCCGGAGCCATCTGCGTCAGGTAATCACAAAGCGCTTTGCCAATGCCTCGACGCGGCGGGTTCACCAGCACCAGCTGCGGGATATCCTGCTGGGCGACGGCAAACTGCGTGGAATCCAGCGCCTGAAAATGAATATTATGCAGACCCAGCTTTTCGGCCGACTGCTTCGCGCTGGCAATCGCTTCCGGGGCGATTTCTATCCCGGTTAGCTTCATCTCCGGCGTGGCGCAGTGCAGCCCAAAACCGCCGACGCCGCAGAACAAATCCCACATATGGTTGACCGGCAGCTCTCGCACCCAGTTGCGGGCGGTGGCATACAGTTGGGAAGCCACCTGCGGATTGGTCTGGAAGAAGCTCTGCGGGCGAATAAACAGCGGCACGCCGTTGAAAACCTCTTCGAGAGCACGCTGTTCGGTCAGCGGGATTTCCTGCTCACCTTCCATAATCGCCATATGTACCGGCTGAATATTGGCCGAAATCACCTTGAGCTGTGGCAGCTGCTGCTGGAGCCACGGCAGCGCCGCTTTCAGCTGCTCCAGCTTGCTTTGCGAACGTAATACAAAGCGCAGCATCATGCCGCCATCCGCCTGGCTTTCGGTCAGCAGCAGATACTTCAGTTCCCCACGCTTGCGCGCCACGTTATAGGGCGTTAATCCCGCACGAGCAATAAACGGCTTCAGCGCCGCAAAAACAGGCTCAAAAGAGGCCGGATAAAGCGGGCAATCGGTTAAATCTTCGGGCGTACCGTCACGGTGCAGCATCCCCAGCAGCGGTTTTTCCACGCTGCCGCTGACCACCATTTTAGCTTTGTTACGAAACGCCTGCTCAGGGCCGCTGACCGGCTTGCACCACTCGCCCACCGCAATCCCGTCCAGCAGCTGCCGGAGATCGGTCATTTTGGCGGAAAGCTGGTCTTCAACCGGTTGTTCAATCCACTGGCAGGAACGACAGCGGCCAGCATCATAGAGCGCGCATTGCATAGGAAAACCCTGAGAAAAAACGAGGGCGCAGATTGTAGCACTCTGCGCTTACTGAAGTCTGAAAAAAAGCCGGCTACGGGCGGGGACAAACAACAGGAGCAGCACCAGAATATCAGGCAGCTTTTGGGTGAACAGCGAACGGAAGATCTCACGTTTTGTGCCGCCGGAGATACTGAATAATTCCGGATACCCCCAGCCAAGCGAGGCCAGAGACAAATAAGTCACGGAAATAATTTGGGTCAGCAGGAACACCCAGCGTCCCCAGTTGCGTCCTTTGATTATCACGAACGCGCAGCGCAGTTCGACAAAAAGCATCACCAGGCTGCCGAGAAACACCAGCGTCAGGGGCCAGGTTTGTACGCTGCGATGCACAAAATCCATCACCCCGCTAACCCCAAGCATATTCACTAGCAGCAGCAAATCGAGGCATCGGGTAGTGACGATACCAATAGCCGCCACCATAACCAGCGTGGGGACGTTTAATTTTGCATGAGATGACCGCTGTTTCCTGATAATTTCCACAACCTCGCGTTCCTTACGTCACGGTGCCGCGACAGGCGCGGCACCGAAGGCACATCATTGCAGATTTTAGGCGGTTTAACTACGTCTTGCACTCTGGATATCGCGCAGGCGCTGCTTTTCTGCCCGCGCCATAAACCACCATGCAATCAAGCCGATAACGCCCACAACGCCAAGAATAATCGACGCCAAAGCGTTAATTTCCGGATTAACCCCCATACGAACGTTGGAAAACACCAGCATCGGCAGCGTGGTCGCACCCGGCCCCGAAACGAAGCTGGCAATCACCAGGTCATCAAGAGAAAGCGTAAACGCCAGCAGCCAGCCGGAGATAATCGCAGGCGAAATCATCGGCACGGTAATCACAAAGAATACCTTTAACGGCGTCGCACCAAGATCCATTGCCGCTTCTTCAATGGAACGATCCAGCTCGCGCAGGCGAGAGCTAATCACCACCGAAACATACGCGGTACAGAACGTGACATGCGCCAGCCAGATGGTGAGCATGCCCCTGTCGCTCGGCCAGCCTATCGCGTGCGCCAGGGCCACGAACAGCAGCAGCAGCGAAAGCCCGGTGATAACATCAGGCATAACCAGCGGCGCGGTCAGCATAAAAGCAAAGCCGTTTGAGCCACGGAAGCGTCCAAAACGCACCATCACCACGGCGGCAATCGTCCCGAGGATAACAGCCATCGTAGCGGCGGCCGCAGCGATGGTCAGGCTCAGGCCAACGGCGTTCATCATTGCCGAATCCCGGAACAGCTCGCCGTACCAGCGCGTGGACCAGCCGGCCCATACCGTTACCAGTTTAGAACTGTTAAACGAGTAGATAACCAGCATCAGCATTGGCGCATACAGAAAGGTAAAGCCGATGACCAGGATCAGAATACGCCACGGGGAACGCACGACCGGTAAGTTGTTCATGCGTGATCCTCCGCCGCTTTGTTCTGGTACTTGTGGAACCACATGATCGGCACGATAAGCAGCAGGAGCATGATAATCGCCACGGCAGAGGCCACCGGCCAGTCGCGGTTATTAAAGAATTCCTGCCACAGGACGCGGCCAATCATGATGCTGTCCGGCCCGCCAAGCAGTTCCGGAATAACGAACTCCCCTACCGCCGGGATAAATACCAGCATTGAACCCGCGATAATCCCGCCTTTGGTCAGCGGCACAATCACGCTAAAGAAGGTTTTCAACGGGCGGGCACCGAGATCTAACGAAGCCTCCACCAGCGAATAATCAATGCGCGTTAGCGCGGTATAAATCGGCAACACCATAAACGGCAGATAGGCATAAACAATGCCGATATAGACTGCCAGGTTAGTGTGCAGAATCGTCAGCGGCTGGTCGATAACCCCAAGCCAGATCAGCACATTATTCAAAATACCGTTGTTTTTCAGGATCCCCATCCACGCGTACACGCGGATCAAGAACGAGGTCCATGAAGGCAGAATAACCAACAGCAGCAGAATATTGCGCGTTGAAGGTTTGCTGTGCGCTATCGCCCAGGCGAGCGGATAGCCCAGCGCCAGGCAGCACAGCGTTGAAATCGCCGCCACCTGCAGCGACTGCAGATAGGCCTCAAAATAGAGCGGATCGTCCGTCAGCTGGAAGTAGTTGGCCAGATTCAGGGTGATCGACAGCTGCCCGTCGGCCCAGCTCACCAGATCGCTGTAAGGCGGGATCGCCCGGGCAATTTCCGAAAAACTGATCTTAAAAACGATCAGGAACGGCAGCATAAACAGCAGGATCAGCCATAAATACGGCGGCGCAATCACCAGCTTGCGCCCGTGTGCTATCCACAGGCGAGAAAACCAGCGCTTCGCGCCGCCGGGCTGAGGTACGGCGGGCTCTGTCGGGCCGTCAGAAAAAGTTGTCATCTTGCCCCCTTAAACCGTCAGAACCACACAGCTGTCGGCATCCCAGCACAGGCGAACTTCATCCCCCCACGTGGGCGCCCCTTTACGGTAGCGATGTTCGTTCTGCAGCTGAGCGCTGATCATCTGCCCGCTTTTCAGGCGAACGTGATAGATAGAGAGATCGCCGAGATAAGCGATGTGCACGACTTCTCCGACGGCAAAGTTATAGCCATCGGCCGGCGGCTCCTCACAAAGCATCACCTTTTCCGGGCGCAGCGCGACAAAGACCGGCACACCGTCAACCACCGATGCGTCAGGATCCACCTTCAGCGGATGCACCAGTCCCGGACTGTCAATCACCAGCCCGTCATCCTGCCGCTCTTTCAGCAGCCCTTCGAAGACGTTCACCGACCCGATAAACTCCGCGCTGTAACGGGTGGTTGGGTGCTCATAAATCTCTTCCGGCTCGCCAATCTGCACGAACTTACCGCGATTCATGATCGCAATTCGCCCGGCCATCGTCATCGCCTCTTCCTGGTCGTGGGTCACCATCACGCAGGTCACGCCGACGCGCTCAAGAATATCCACCACTTCAAGCTGCATGCGGTCGCGCAGCTTTTTATCCAGCGCGCCCATAGGCTCGTCGAGCAGCAGCAGTTTGGGGCGCTTAGCCAGGCTGCGGGCCAGCGCCACTCGCTGGCGCTGGCCGCCGGAAAGCTGGTGAGGTTTACGTTTCGCAAACTCCTGCATATGCACCAGGGTGAGCATTTCCGCTACCCGGCTGGTAATTTCCGCTTTCGGCAGCTTGTCCTGCTTGAGGCCAAACGCAATGTTCTGCTCCACGGTCATGTGCGGGAACAACGCATAGGACTGGAACATCATGTTGATCGGGCGCTGGTAAGGCGGCACATGGGACAAATCGACGCCATCCAGCATGATTTGCCCGGCGCTTGGCTGCTCAAAACCCGCCAGCATTCGCAGCAGCGTAGACTTGCCGCAGCCGGAAGCGCCCAGTAAAGCAAAAATTTCGCCTTTATAGATGGTCAGGCTGACGTCATCCACGGCGTGCTGGCCATCAAAAGATTTGGTGAGGTTACGAATTTCCAGCAGCGGAGTCAGCGCTTTCGGTGTTTTGGACTGCGGGCGAGGGATTGCGTCGTTCAATTCTGTTGCTCTCCGGCAAAAGCAAAAAGAAGGTACGGCCCGGTTGCCGTACTTTTAGCCCGCCCGGAAACAAGGGCTTCCGTTAAGGCTGGGGCGATTGCACAACTCTGGTGCAACCGCCCGGTATCAGGACGTTTCAGGACTTACTTGCCTGTTTTAACCTTAGTCCACGCGCGGGTGATAACCCGGTCAATCTTCGCCGGCATTACCGTTTGTGTGAACAGCTTGGCACGAATATCCGCCGGCGGGTAAATCCCAGGGTTGCTGCGGACTTCCTCACTCAGTAACGGCGTGGCCTCTTTGTTGGCGTTCGCGTAATAAATATGATTACTAATGTTGGCAATGACGTCCGGCTTCATCAGGTAGTTCAGGAACTGATACGCTTCGTCTTTGTTCTTCGCGTCTGTCGGCAGGGCAAACATATCGAAGTAGACCATCGCGCCTTCCTTAGGAATGGTATAAGCAATATTCACGCCATTTTTAGCTTCTTTGGCGCGGTTTGCCGCCTGCAGGATATCGCCGGACCAGCCAATCGCCACGCAGATGTCGCCGTTAGCCAGGTCGTTGATGTACTGCGAGGAGTGGAAGTAGCGAATATTCGGCCGCAGCTTCAGCAGCAGATCGTTAGCCGCGCCGGTATAGTCTGCCGCGTTGGTGCTGTTAGGATCTTTGCCCAGATAGTGCAGCACGGTGGCGTAAATTTCACTCGGAGCATCCAGGAATGACACGCCACAGCTTTTCAGTTTTTCGAGGTTTTCCGGCTTGAGGATCAGATCCCAGCTGTCGACCGGCGCATCTTTACCGAGCGCGGCTTTGACCTTATCGACGTTATAACCGATGCCGGTGGTCACCATCATGTACGGAATGCCGTATTTATTGTCGTGGTCGTTTTGCGCCACCAGCTTGAGCATTTCCGGGTCGAGATTTTTGTAATTCGGCAGTTTGCTTTTATCCAGCGGCTCGAAAATACCGGCCTGTGCCTGACGCTCGAGGAACTGCGAAGACGGCACTACCAGGTCATAGCCCGTGCTGCCCGCCATCAGTTTCCCTTCCAGTACCTCGTTGGAATCAAACACGTCGTAGACCACCTTGATACCGGTCTCTTTGGTGAAGTTTGCCAGGGTATCCGGCGCGATATAGTCAGACCAGTTATAGACGTGCAGCGTCTTTTGTTCGGCGGCCAAGCTGGCAGCAGAAGCTGCCATCAGCGCACCGGCAACCATCCCCGACAACCATTTTTTACGTTGGTCGAACATAATTTCATTCCTTCTGAATAAAGGCCAAACCGGGCTCGAATGAGCCGAATTTACGCAATGTGGCATATCCGCATTCGCCGCATGCTGTTTTCAACATGCAAAATTCATGCATCTCTATTCATTCTGCAGAAAAAGAATTTGGGATATCTTCACGCAGACGTGCTCGTTTTTACGAGCCACGCAAGAATAACTGTAGCCAGGGTTGGCGACTATAGCCCGGATGAAAAAACGCCTTTTATCAACTTTCCAGGCATCTTTCGTCTATACAGGCGGCGAAAACTCGCCTTATGGCAGGGATTTGTTTTGGTGTGACGGCAATATGACAGAATAAAAACATGCGGAACGCGGCGGCGCTGGTGGCCGCTGCGTTAAAATAAGGAAGGATCAGTGCACAGAGTGAGTATGAATAATTGTGCTGTCGCGCTCTTCTTCTTCAGTCACGAACAGCAGCTGATTGGCGCAGGCCTCAAGAATCACCATTGAAACCTGCTCTTCGCTCTGCTGAACGAAAGCGGCAAACTGCTCACGGGTAATGCCTACCGAGGAAGATAAAGACTGGCAAACCACCAGCTTCGGCAGATTATCATCCTGTATGTCGAGGAACGCTTTCACGGTCAGCGAACTGGCGTTAATCGAGGATAAATCAGACGCCAGCGGCAGCAGTGCAGACGGCTTCACCTCAGCCAGCGCGGAAAACAGGATGATGTTGTCCACAAGATCGATTTTCGCGTCGTATACGCCATCGAAGTTCTGCATATGGGGCAAATGCAATGCCTGGCAGGTATCGCACTCGAAGAAGGTTACGCCGATTTCATCCAGCCAGCGGCGTAAAGTGTCCAGAGTAGGGACGACGAGTGAATCCATAAACGCAAAAACCTCATTACCGGTTCAAAAATTAACGTGCCATCTTACGCAAAAATGACACGTCATACTATGCATAAGCGCCGATTTGGCGATTATCCCCCGGTTTTAAGACAGTACCCAGGACGCGCCTGCTGCTCTATCCATTTGATCATCAAACCGGCGATATCGACACCGCTTGTATTTTCAATGCCTTCCAGCCCAGGCGAGGCATTCACCTCCATCACTAGCGGACCGCGATCGGCACGTAAAATATCGACCCCGGCAATGTCCAGCCCCAGCGTGCTGGCCGCCTTTAGCGCCACTTCGCGCTCAAGCTCGGTAATCGTCACCTGATGCGCCACGCCGCCACGATGCAGATTAGAACGAAAATCTCCAGGCTTCGCCTGCCGTTCAATAGCCGCGACCACCTCATCACCCACCACCAGGCAGCGAATATCTCGCCCTTTGGCCTCTTTGATGTATTCCTGCACCAGGATGTGGGCATTCAGGCCGCGAAACGCGTCAATCACGCTCTCTGCCGCCTGCCGAGTTTCGGCCAGCACCACGCCAATGCCCTGCGTGCCCTCAACAAGCTTCACCACCAGCGGCGCACCGCCCACCATATCAATAAGGTCACTGGTGTCGTCCGGAGAATGGGCAAACCCCGTCACCGGCAGGTCGATACCCTGCTTCGCCAGCAGCTGCAGCGAACGCAGTTTGTCCCGCGCACGCGTAATCGCCACCGACTCATTCAGCGGGTAGCTTCCCAGCATTTCGAACTGGCGCAGCACCGCCGTGCCGTAAAAGGTGATAGCCGAGCCGATGCGCGGGATCACCGCATCGTAATGCGGCAGCTGTCGCCCCTTGTAGTGCACTGAGGGCGCGGCCGGATTGATGTTCATATAACAAGAAAGGGGATCGATGATTTCCACCTGGTGGCCACGACGCGTTGCCGCCTCGCGCAGGCGCTTGCATGAATAGAGCGTTCCATCCCGGGATAATATAGCGATTTTCAACCTGCACCTCTGAGCAACCAGACCAAAATTAACCGCCAGGCCATCATATCACTGCCCTCACCTTTCAACGATGGGGTAATCGGCCGGAGACTGCTTAAGTGCCTCAATTAATTGCTTTGTGGTCGAAGTGAGATGCACCGGATCGAAGACAGCATAAAGATCGGCGGGTATGGGCCGGGTTGGCGGGCGAAACACCACGCCGGGCCAGCTCATTTGCGCATAGCTATCGGCCATAATGGTTAGCCCAAAACCGATGCTCACCAGAGCCAGCACGGTTTGCGGCTCCACCGCCTCACGAACAACCCGGGGCATAAAACCAGCTTCACGACACACGCGCTGCAGGAAAGTCCAGTCTGAGTGAATGGCGGTCATCGTCACGAACGGCTCGTGCCGCAGTTGGGTAATGTCCACCGTCTGCTGGCGGGCTAACGGGTGCTGCTCCGGCAGCGCGACCATAAATGTCGCCTCATGCAGCTTTTCGCTTTGCAGACCGCCCGGCGGGCAAGTCTCCATCCGCCAGATACCGGCATCAATTTCGTGGCGACCAAGCAGCACGAGCTGATCCCCCGGGGACTTTTCGCGAAAGGTCACATCAATGGCCGGATAGTCAGCAATAAACCGCTGCAGCCCAAGGCGCAGCCCGCCCCAGATGGCGGTCCCGACAATCCCTAACTGAATTCGCCCTCCTTCCCCCCGCCCAATCTGCTCAACCCTCGCCAGCGCAAGGCTGGCGTTGTTAAGCAGCTGCTTTGTCTCTTCCAGCAGAACAACACCCGCATGGGTTAACGCCACGTGCCGGGAATGGCGAATAAAAAGCACGGTGCCCAACTGGGCCTCCAGCTCTTTAATATGGAAGCTCAGAGGAGGTTGCGACATGTTCAGCCGCGCGGCAGCCCTGCCAAAGTGCAGCTCCTCGGCCACGGCCTGAAAATAACGCAAGAGTTTAAGGTCAGTGCGATAAATACGCTGAGATGTATTCATGAGGCTCCCTGAGTAGCAAGCCTCATAAATTACCATCACCTACGCTTGCTGTAAGGCCGGGAGCCTTAATGTGCGAGCGATGCCGAAGAATCAAGCTCCCGGCCGTGGCGATAGTGGAAGCTAAAGTGAAAGACCACGGCAAGCACCAGCGCATAGCCTGCAAATACCAGCCAGATGGTCGGCCAGTCTTTGACCCCATCCGTGGTGAAATAATCCACCACGTAGCCGCTGACAATCGCCCCCAGATACGCCCCAATCCCGTTAACCATCGTCATAAACAGCCCTTGCGCGCTGGCGCGAATGCGTGAGTCCACCTCCTGCTCAACAAAGACGGAACCTGAGATATTAAAGAAATCGAACGCGCAGCCATACACCACCATCGAGAGCAACAGCAGCACAAAACCAAAAGCAGAAGGATCGCCCCAGGCAAACAGCGCAAAACGCAGCACCCAGGCGACCATGCTCATCAGCATGACCTGCTTAATGCCAAAACGACGCAGGAAGAAGGGGATCGTCAAAATAAAGACCACTTCCGACATCTGTGAAACGGACAACAAAATTGAGGGATACTGCACCACAAAGCTGTCGGCAAAGGCCGGCTGGCGGGCGAAATCATGCAGGAAAGGGTTGCCAAAAGTATTGGTGATTTGCAGCACCGCGCCAAGCAGCATGGCGAACAGGAAAAAAACCGCCATCCGCGGCTTTTTGAACAGCACAAACGCGTCCAGCCCCAGGCGACTTACCCAGCTGCGCGCGGCCTGGCTTTTTATCACCGGAATGGTCGGTAGCGTAAGCGCATAGAGTGCAAGTAATCCAGAAGCAGCGGCGGCAATATAAAGCTGCATGCTGCTCAGCTCTATACGCATCAGGCTGACGGTCCACATGGCCGCAATAAACCCCACCGTGCCAAACACCCGCACCGGCGGGAAATGGCTAATCGTATCCAGACCGGCTTTTTCCAGGCAAGCGTAAGACACGGTATTGGACAATGCGATGGTTGGCATAAAGGCCAGCGCATTGCCCAGCATAGCCCAAAACATCAGCCCCGGCTGGTTGATACTGGCCGCCCAGACCAGCATCCCCGCCCCCACAAAATGGCAGAGAGAGTACACCCGATTAGCCGGGAGCCATTTGTCGGCAACAATCCCGATGAGTCCCGGCATCAGCAGCGCAGCAAGCCCTTTAGTACTGTAAACCATGCCCACATCTGCGCCTTTAAAGCCGAGCGTGTTGATCATGTAAGATCCAAAAGTGATCAGCCACGCTCCCCAGATAAAGTATTGCAAAAACAGCATGATTTTTAAGCGGAGTTTAATCGCCATCTGTTTTCCCTGCCGTGGTCAGTGAGGATCAGGCCAGTTTGCCGAGGAAGCCGCAAATCAGGTTAATGAAGTTCTGGCGCGACAATGCAGCCGCTTTCAGCGTCTGCTCGTGGGAAAGCTGAATACTGCCCAGCCCTTCAGCAAGGTTCGTAATTGCCGAGACGGCAACCACCTTCAGGCCGCAATGGCGAGCGCTGATGACCTCTGGCACAACCGACATCCCCACCACGTGGCCGCCAATGATTTGCATCATGCGAATTTCCGCTGCGGTTTCGAAGTTGGGTCCCGGATAAGAAACAAACACCCCTTCGTGCAGTGGGAAGCCCTGCTCGCGTGCAACCTGCTGTAATACAGCGCGGTAGTCGGCATCATAGGCGTTTGCCAGCGAGAAAAAACGTTCGCCAAACCGCTCATCATTTGGCCCAACGGTCGGGGTGCCCGGCATGGTATTAATATGATCGCTGAGTGCAACCAGGCTCCCCGGCTCCACCTCTGGGCGTAGCGAACCGGCGGCGTTGGTCGAAAACAAAATTTCACATCCCAGCAGCTTAAAAGTACGAATTGCGCTGGTCATCACCGACATCCCGCGACCTTCATAAAAGTGTCCTCGCCCTTTCATACAGGCCACCGGTACGCCAGCCAGCGTGCCGACGACCAGTTCACCTGCATGACCGTGGACGGTGCTGACGGGGAATCCCGGTAACTCTTCGTATGAAAAAACAATGGGGGAGTCGATTTTTTCCGCCAGCTCTCCCAGCCCGGAGCCAAGAATGAAAGCAATGCGTGGTACCAGACCGTTAATCCGGGAGCGAATAATGTCGGCCGCGTAGAAGGGAGCGTTATCAAAAACAGGCGTTGGCATAGGAGGTTCCTTGTCAGATTGTCGTTATAACTTCAGCAGTTATAACGACTCACCGAGGGATGAAACCAATACCGTTTGGGGCAACGATTAATACTGAAAATGTATCAATCGCCGTTATAGCAGCCTGGCCGCCGCGTTGATTAGCGGGTCGCCCAACCCTGCTTGTGCAGATAATCGAGGATAAAAGGACGGTTTTCTTTGATGATAGTGCGGCTGATGTGGTCGCTCCAGGTGTCGCGGCGCGTGTTGCTGTCCCGGCTTAGATAGTACTGCGCAAGCTGCTCGTCGTATTCGTCAAGCAGCGGCCTGTTGAGCGGCTGATAGCGGTTTTCATGCACCAGCATCGCGGCGGGCATGCGTGGCTTGATATCCGGCGTATCGGCAGGCCAGCCCAGGCAAAGCCCAAACAGCGGTAGTACGTACTTCGGCACGCCCAGCAGCTCTCCTACCGCCTCAATATTGTTACGGATGCCGCCGATATAGACGCCACCCAGCCCCAGAGACTCCGCGGCGGTAAAGGCATTTTGCGCAAGAATGGCGGTGTCTACCGCCCCCAGCAGAAGCTGCTCCGCCAGCCCAAGCTGGGCATCCGGGCAAATTTGCAGGTTGCGGTTAAAGTCGGCGCAAAAGACCCAAAACTCGGCCGCTTCCGCCACGTGCTTCTGGCCGCCCGTTAGCGGCACCAGCTGTTCACGCAGCGCCTTATCGGTAATACGAACGATCGAGCTGCACTGTAGGAAGCTAGAGCTGGAGGCCGCCTGTGCGCCGGCAATAATGGCCTCGCGCTGCTCGTCGGTAATAGGTTCACCGGTAAAATGGCGGATTGATCGGTGAGAACGAAGCAGATCAATGGTCGGCGTCATCGCTGTTTTCCTTTGGCTTTTTTAAATCAGAGTGTTTCGAAGCAGAATCGGGCTGCATCGGCCCAGGCCCAATAAATACCATGACTATAGCCGCCGTTGCACTGGCGATTGGTGCGGGCAACGTCAGATAGCCTACGGGCATTAAACTAACAGGCACGACCTTCTTTCAAAATGTGACGGATGTCGGCATTATAGGCTCATTCGCCGGTTAGTATCGGCCATAAAAACTGAGGAGAGAGCATGTTTGCAGTAATTTTTGGACGCCCTGGCTGCCCATATTGTGTTCGCGCTAAAGAACTGGCTGAGAAACTGACCGCCGAGCGTGATGACTTCAACTTCCGCTATGTTGATATCCACGCCGAAGGCATTACCAAAGCTGACCTGGAAAAAACCGTGGGTAAACCGGTTGAAACCGTGCCGCAGATCTTCCTGGATCAACAGCACATCGGTGGCTGCACTGATTTTGAAGCTTACGCGAAAGAACACCTGAACCTGTTCCAGACCGCGCAATAAGCTTTACGAACGGAAAAAACCGACTCTCAGGAGTCGGTTTTTTTATGGCTGCGTATCCGGTTACGGCACATGATAAAGAGAAGGTAGCAAAGCGAACCCAGGGATGACCAAAACACCGCGCTGAGCAGCCACGCCACTTCCTGCCAGAAGGAACGAGTCACGGGTAAAAACAGATGAGCCATCAACAGGCAGAGCGGAGAAGCGAGCATTGCGCCAGCCAGCGGTTTTACCACCCTATCGTCTCGGGAGAAAAAGCTGGCTGCACCACCAGGAAAAAGGAAAAACAGCAGCCCAAGCTCATAGTGTCCGCTTGCAATAAATCGCCCCATCACATTTAAATGCAGCGAAAGAAAAACCAGAATAAATAGCACGAAGCAGCAGATAATCCCCAGCCACCGTTGCGCTCGTCTGTGCATTTTACCTCCTGACATCTGCTTCTGCTCGTAAATACCCCGCCTGAACGCGCTGCAGAGTCTTTACCCGATTTGATAAAACCTTGGCTATCCGTGCCGATAAAGCATTGCCACAATTAGCACAATATTCTTACTAGCCGCTGATACTGAGAAAGATTAAACTAGCGGCGGAAATTCGGTCATCGCGTGAGATATTTAGATGCGTGATGTGTTGCCGGTCGTCACTGACGAAACCGTCAAAACATTAGCGCATAAGTCTATCTCTTTCAACAGCTTACTGGTAAACAAGAAGTTAGCCTTCGTGAATATAAACGTCGCAGATTTGTTAAACGGGAATTACATCCTTTTGTTATTTGTTGTACTAACGCTTGGACTCTGCCTGGGCAAATTACGCCTTGGTCCGGTGCAACTGGGTAATTCCATTGGTGTTTTAGTGGTCTCTTTATTACTCGGGCAACAACATTTCTCGATCAATACCGACGCGTTAAATCTTGGTTTTATGCTGTTCATTTTTTGCGTGGGCGTCGAAGCCGGACCAAACTTTTTTTCTATTTTCTTCCGCGACGGCAAAAATTACCTCATGCTTGCGCTGGTCATGGTCGGGAGCGCGCTGCTGATTGCCCTCGGCCTGGGCAAGCTTTTCGGCTGGGATATCGGCCTGACCGCCGGTATGCTCGCCGGGGCGATGACCTCCACGCCTGTGCTGGTCGGTGCAGGCGATACGCTTCGTCATTCCAGCATTCCCGCCGCCCAGCTTGCGACTTCGCTGGATAACCTGAGCCTGGGGTATGCTCTGACCTACCTGATTGGCCTGGTTAGCCTGATTGTTGGCGCTCGCTATTTGCCGAAGTTCCAGCATCAGGATCTGCAAACCAGCGCCCAGCAGATTGCCCGCGAGCGCGGCCTCGATACCGATGCCAGCCGCAAAGTTTATCTCCCGGTGATCCGCGCCTACCGCGTCGGGCCGGAGCTTGTCGCCTGGGCCGACGGCAAAAACCTGCGCGAACTGGGCATTTATCGCCAGACCGGCTGCTACATCGAACGTATTCGCCGCAACGGCATTCTGGCCAACCCGGACGGGGATGCGGTGCTGCAAATGGGCGATGAAATCTCCCTCGTAGGCTACCCTGACTCGCATGCTCGCCTTGACCCAAGCTTCAGAAACGGTAAAGAGGTCTTTGACCGCGACCTGCTGGACATGCGTATCGTTACCGAAGAGATTGTGGTGAAGAACCACAACGCCGTGGGCCGCCGCCTGGCGCAGCTGAAGCTCACCGACCACGGCTGCTTCCTGAACCGCGTGATCCGCAGCCAGATTGAAATGCCTATCGACGACAACATCGTGCTGAATAAAGGCGATGTCTTACAAGTCAGCGGCGACGCAAGGCGCGTCAAAACCGTGGCCGAACGCATCGGCTTTATCTCCATCCACAGCCAGATTACCGACCTGCTGGCGTTCTGCGCCTTCTTTGTTATCGGTCTGATGGTAGGCATGGTGACCTTCCAGTTCAGCTCGTTTAGCTTTGGAGTCGGTAACGCCGCCGGGCTGCTGTTCGCCGGTATTATGCTTGGTTTCCTGCGCGCCAACCACCCGACCTTCGGCTACATCCCGCAAGGGGCGCTGAACATGGTGAAAGAGTTTGGCCTGATGGTGTTTATGGCGGGGGTAGGCCTGAGCGCCGGTAGCGGCATCAGCAACGGCCTCGGCGCGGTAGGCGGCCAGATGCTGATTGCCGGCCTTATCGTGAGCCTGGTGCCGGTCATCATATGCTTCCTGTTCGGCGCCTATGTTTTGCGTATGAACCGCGCGCTGCTGTTCGGGGCAATGATGGGGGCACGAACCTGTGCACCGGCGATGGAAATCATCAGCGACACCGCGCGCAGCAACATTCCTGCTCTGGGGTACGCCGGAACCTATGCTATCGCTAACGTATTGTTAACCCTGGCCGGGACGCTCATTGTCGTGATATGGCCAGGTTTGTGATCGCAACCACAGACAAAGAAAAATACTTTTTTTTTATACCTGAGCGAACTTTCTGGCGGGGCGTCAGTCTGAATTAGTGCCACTGCTTTTCTTTGATGTCCCCAATTTGTGGAGCCCATCAACCCCGCCGTTTTCGGTTCAAGGTTGATGGGTTTTTATTTTTTAGGGCATTAACAACAAAGCGTTATCGGATTTTCCGCTCGTTCTATTCTGCATTCCCCAGCCCAACAATCCTTCTCACCATCACCCGCATATCGTCGCGCCTCATTGGCTCCCGGTCGGTGACGTAGTGCAGCGTCATGCCTTCCAGAAAAGCGTCCAGCGCTCTGGCGGTTAGCGGGTCGAAAAACGGCTCCAGCGCCTGCTGACTGCGCACCATCCACTCCTGCATGATGACTTTTAGCTGTGGATTGCAGCTGGCATAAGCATAAAGTTGGTACATCACCTGCATGTTGTACGGCGTGGCCACGCAGCCACCGCAAATCATATCGACAATCGCTTCGCAGGCCTCAGCCCGGCTGCTGGCCTGCTGCATACGTTCCCGATAGCTGTCCGACATCTGATGGGCAAACAGGGTAAACGCCTCGCACAGCAGCGACTCTATACCGGAAAAGTAGTAGGTCATTGATCCCAGCGAGACCCCGGCTTCAGCGGCAATTTTACGGTGCGTGATATCGCTGATGCCGTGTTTCACCACCATATCCAGCGTGGCCTGCAGGATACGAGAGCGGCGTTCAGGGTCATTCCGGCGCGGGGCTTTGCTCATCATTACCTACCTGAATTTAGAGTATGGCGAAGAGTCTATACCGGGATATGTACAAATGTACACAAGCTTGCTAGTCTGCTCTCCTTATTTCTCTTTCACTGGTTGTTGTTCATGTCTGTCTCGCAGAGAAAAGCCTTACAGCTCCGCACCTGGGCTCTGTTTACCTTCTTCTTCCTCCCGGGCCTGGTGATGGCATCCTGGGCCACACGCACGCCCGCTATCCGCGATACGCTCAGCGTCTCTACGGCCGGGATGGGCATCGTACTATTTGGCCTGTCCATCGGGTCGATGGGCGGCATTCTCTGCTCCGGCTGGCTGGTGAAACGCTTTGGCACCCGCACTATTATTCGCAGCGGCATGACGCTAATGGTCATCGGAATGCTGGTGATGAGCCTCGCGCTTTACCTCGCCTCACCGTTACTGTTTGCCTTTGGCCTGGCGCTGCTCGGCAGTGGACTGGGTTCCGCCGAAGTGGCAATGAACGTTGAGGGCGCGATTATTGAAGGCCTGATGAAGAAAACCGTGCTGCCGATGATGCACGGCTTCTTTAGCCTGGGGACGCTGGTCGGCGCCGGGATAGGCTTAAGCCTGACCGCGTGGAACGTGGTCTCCTGGGGACACCTGCTGCTGATTGGCCTGGTGGTTATTGCGCCCATTGCTATCGCACTTATCGCCGTGCCGCATGGCGTAGGCAAAGACAATCCAGAAAAAAGCGAGACACACGAACCGCACCGCCCGTTTTATAAAGATATTCAGCTGCTGCTGATTGGCTTTGTCGTGCTGGCGATGGCGTTTGCCGAAGGCTCAGCCAACGACTGGCTGCCGCTGCTGATGGTCGACGGGCACGGCTTTAGCCCGACGTCCGGCTCGCTTATCTACGTTGGCTTTACGCTCGGTATGACGGTCGGACGCTTTACCGGCGGCTGGTTTATCGACCGCTACAGCCGCGTTATCGTGGTTCGCGCCTGCGCAATCATGGGCGTGATTGGCATCGGGATGATTGTCTTTGTCGACAGCGCGTTCCTTGCCGGCGTGTCGGTGATTCTTTGGGGGCTGGGCACGTCTCTGGGCTTCCCGCTGACCATTTCAGCGGCGGGCGATACAGGCCCCGATCCGGCCAGCCGCGTCAGCGTCGTGGCTGCTTCCGGCTATGTTGCCTTTTTAGTGGGGCCGCCGCTGTTAGGCTTCCTCGGCGAGCATTACGGCCTGCGTCACGCCATGCTGGTCGTGCTGACGTTAATGATTATTGCGGCGCTGGTTGCCCGCGCCGTAGCCAAACCCGGGCAACCTTCCGGGCAGGCTTTAGAGACTGAATAATGGAGAGTTCAATGAGCATCAAACTGATTGCAGTAGACATGGACGGCACTTTTCTTGATGACGCTAAAACCTACAACCGCGAACGCTTTGCGGCGCAATATCAGCAGATGAAGGAACAAGGCATTCGCTTTGTGGTGGCCAGCGGTAACCAGTATTTCCAGCTGATTTCTTTCTTCCCGGATATTGCCCACGAGATCTCTTTCGTCGCTGATAACGGCGGCTGGGTTGTCAGCGAAGGCGAAGATATGTTTAACGGTGAGCTGACAAAGCAGGAATTCAACACGGTTGTCGATCATCTGCTGACGCTGCCGCACGTGGAAATCATCGCCTGCGGCAAACGTAACGGCTATACCCTTAATAGCTACGACGATGACTTTAAGGCGCTGGCGGCGAAGTTCTACCACCGTCTTGAGCACGTGGAAAACTTCTCCGGCCTCGACGACGTATTCTTCAAGTTCGCCCTGAACCTGCCGGATAGCCAACTGGATGAAACCATGGACGCCCTCGGTGCGGAGCTGGAAGGCATTATGGTGCCGGTCACCAGCGGACACGGCTCTATCGACCTGATTATTCCGGGCATTCATAAGGCCAACGGTTTGCGCATCCTGCAGGAAAAGTGGGGCATCAAAGACAGCGAGGTCGTGACCTTCGGCGACGGCGGCAACGACATAGAGATGCTGACCCAGGCCGGGTTCGGTTTTGCTATGGCCAACGCGCCGGACAAAATTAAGCGTCTTGCCAGCCACCAGGCTGGGAATTGCAACCAGCAAGGCGTGCTGGACGTGATCGACAAGATCCTGAAAAAAGAAGCGCCGTTTAACTAACGACCTTTGAGAACAACAATGTTAACGATAAGAAAAGCAACCCCGCCGGATTTTGATGCGCTGGCGGAAATCTGGGAGGCGTCAGTCCGCGCCACGCATGACTTTTTGCCTGAGCAAAATATCAGAGCGCTGAAGCCCCAGGTTCGCGAACGCTACATGCCGCAGATCCCAATGCTGCTGGCGGCCGATGAAGCTGGCGAACCACTCGGTTTTATCGGCTGCCACGAAAACCGCATTGAAATGCTGTTTGTTTCGCCCGAGAGCCGTGGCACAGGCGTGGGCAAGCAGCTTTTGCAGTTGGCCATTGAGCAGCTGCAGGTTGATGAAGTGGACGTGAATGCGCAGAACCCGCAGGGCGTGGGTTTCTATCTGCATATGGGTTTTGCACAGATCGGGCGTTCAGAACTCGACGGCGAAGGGAATCCTTTCCCTTTGCTGCATTTGAAGCTGAAACGGTAGTTTTACCCTCTTCCTGAGAGCTGTCTCTTAGTCACAAATACGTTCTATGCCGGAACCGAGCCTCGCTTCTTATTTTTACCCTCACC
>NZ_JACARU010000033.1:0-83459 GCF_013386425.1 Cedecea sp. P7760
CCACACACCGGATTGACAGTTATCTCAAAGAGGGCAGTTATTTCAATTTCACTGCATAACACATCACGTTATCGACACTACATGTTTGATTATCTTCTGTACAAGCGTCTGAGCCTGTTGAAATCCACCCTTGAGAAGCAAGCCCTGAGGAATCTAATGATGCTTGGCAAATATCGCCATAATTGCTGCCAGAATTGACATACCACGTTTTGCGTTCCAGTGCGCCTGCACCTGATGGTTTCCACACACCGGATTGACAGTGAGTATGCTGAACTGTGTTATCGTCCCCTATTTTTTGAGGGGGGGTTATGACAGTTAAACAACGCATAAGAAAAATGGCCTTATCCAAAGCGCTGGATAAATATTGCCGAACCGTATCCGTACACAAGCGGGGGCATCTGCAGGAGTTTTACCGCATTAACGTGATTAAGCGCTCATCACTGGCGGAAAAGAACATGGATGAAATAACTTCCGTTGACATTGCCTGCTACCGGGATATTCGCCTGAGTACAGTCAGTGATCGGACGGGGCGTCCAGTCAGCGCAAATACTGTGCGGCTGGAGATGGCTCTGCTTTCTGCGATATACAATCTGGCGCGCATCGAATGGGGTACATGTACGCATAATCCTGTGGAATATGTGCGTAAACCCCAAGCGTCCTCCGGCCGCACGCGGCGCCTGACATCTGTCGAGGAGCGCCGGATAGTTCGCGCGCTGCGGGCACGAAACCCCGAACTGGCAGTGATTTTTACTCTTGCCTTGGAAACGGCCATGCGCCAGGGCGAAATTCTTTCGTTGCGCTGGGAGCATGTGGATCTTCATCTGGGCATCGCTCACCTGCCGATGACCAAAAACGGTACTGCCCGAGACGTGCCACTTTCATTCAAGGCACGGCAGGCACTTAAAGAGTTCGCCGGTTCGTTCTCTGGTCCGGTATTCAGTTACACCTCAAACGGTTTTAAAAGCGCCTGGCGCAGCATACTCGCGGGGCTAGAAATTGAAGACCTGCACTTCCACGATTTGCGTCATGAAGCGGTAAGCCGTCTATTTGAGCTGGGCACACTAAATGTGATGGAAGTAGCCGCGATTTCAGGACACAAGAGCCTGAATATGCTGAAGCGCTACACGCACCTGCGCGCCACGCAGTTAGTGAGCAAACTTGATGTCAGGCGGCGGCAGGCTCAGAAATTTGTGGCCCTGTTTATCCCTTATCCCGCCGAGTTCTGCGATGTGGATAACGGGGTGTCGGTGCACTTTGCAGATCTTGAACATTTGACGTTGCCTGCCTCGTCAAGAGAGGAGGCTCTCAGGCTGGCAGCTACGGACCTGTTACGCATACAGGCTCTGGCCGCCTGCGCCGGAAAACGGCTACCTCCACCGGGGGTTGTAAAGGCTAACGACAGTCGCTGGATTCTAATCCGGCCGCTCTGATCGACCAAAGTAACACAGCTATTCCGCTATGCGGGGGACCTTGCCCTGCAGAACAATCCCTGTCCGCTATCCGGACTGGAAAAACTCTCAATCCTGGATGTCACATGCGATCTTCTCTTTTTTTTGCTGCCGCGTTGCTCGCGGCGGTGAGCATTCTGTTGTCCTGCGTGAATGATTCGAACCGTGACGTTGTTGCCAACGTGACGCAGGCGCAGCTGTCGGAGCAGTTTCTCAACTACGTTTCCGCCTTCAACGACCTCTGGAACGGCACTACCCCGGCCGACGGCGACGCTGCCGCACGGATAACCCTGCCAGACTGGCTGCCGCGCAACACCAACATTCAACTGCGTATCAGCGGGGGAGAAGGCTATATTTACGCCCCGTCTTCGCCGGGTTTCTATGCGCAGTTGCTGAAGGAAACGGAAAACAGCTCGCACTTTGGCCTGAGCGATGCGACCGGTATCAATACCCCATCCGGGAGACTTTCAAGGCCTGACTTTATTCCGGCCGGCTATGTAGTTTACGTGAGGTAACGCAATGCTGATTATTCCCGCGGTACTGATTCTATCGGTCATGCTCGCCTTTAACCTGCCGGCGCTCTATGCCGGCGCACGGTTCGCCGCTGAAGCATCCATTGCTGAAACACAGACTTACCCGGATGTGGCGCCCGTCCGGCCTCTGCTGGCCGTGGTGATGCTCTGTGGTGGAGTGATTCCCGTCTGGTTTCTGACGCACAACCTGGCTTTTGCTCTGTTTGTGCTGCTCCTGGCCAGCGCTGCTTACATCGACTGCGTGACTCAGTGGGTGCCGGATCTACTCATTTTCCTGCTCTCCTGGCTGGCACTGACAACCCTGCTGCCGGGGGGCCCCGACGCCATACCGGCACTAACCGGGGCGGCCGTTATGCTGCTGCCAGCTCTGCTGCTGAATCTCATCACCTGGCTGCGGGCGCAGCCGCTGGCGCTGGCTTCCGGTGACCTTTACGTGCTGCCGGCCATTGGCGCGTGGCTGACCCCAACCTGGTCGGGGGCGTGTCTGGCAATGAGCCTGGTGCTAACCGCGATTGCAGGAAGGTTTGTACGTGGCGTGCCGTTCATCACCGTGCTCTATCCGGTTTTTGTGGCGGTGTCACTATGTGGCGCGCTGTGATCAGTGGCCTGCTGCTTGTCGCTGCAGGCGGGACGCAGGCGGCGAAAGTGCCGCCGGATGCTGCACGTTGCTTCCGTGAGGCGGGCGTGCGGTTCAGCGTTGACTGGCGACTCCTGCAGGCCATTGCCGAAGTCGAAAGCGGACTGAACCCCGGTGCCATCGGGTATAACAAAAAGAACGGGCGGGTGCTTAGTGAGGACCTCGGCATGATGCAGATTAACTCCTCCTGGCTGCCAGTGCTTCGCCCCATGGGCATTACGCGGGAGGTTCTGCTCGGTAATGCCTGCCAGAACATTCACGTCGGTGCCTGGATACTGGCGAAGAATATTGCGCAGAACGGAGTGAACTGGACGTCGGTCGGGGCATACAACGCCGGCTTTAAAAACGCGAACGAGCCGTTCCGCATGCGCTACGCCCGCAAGGTGTACGCGCGCTATATCGAACTCACAGGAAACTGAATCATGCAGAAAGTAATGTTTAAGCGGGCGGGCATAACAGCCTGTGTCTTTTTACTCGGCTGGTCGGGGGCGGTGGGGTATCTGAGCTGGCGATATGACTTCAATTTTTCACCCTGGCAAAAGGACGAGGCGTCCATTCTCCCCCTGACGCTGGGCATTTTCAAGAAACAGTGTGTCAGCGAGAACAATGCGTTACTGAGCCGCTCGGTGATGCCGGGTACTTTCAGCGCGGCCTTTTTAGGCTGCCTTTCCGACCGCTCTGAGGTGCTCATGCACCGTCTGTCGCTAGCTGTGAGCGGGTACACATATCTGAGCTGTATGCAGCAGGCTGAAAACGAAAGGCGTCCCGGGGATGAATGTAAAAACGCCATGGAGACGCGGATGCGAGCGCAACCTCCACTGAAACAACACGCCGCACAATGACAACGTCCGCCACAACACAGTAGCCATAGGCCCGGCTCTCCGGTGCCGGAGAATGTTCCATGCAAGTTACCCATTTCTGGCGAACGCTGCTGTTGCTTGCGGCTGCGCTGTTTTTCTCTACCTCCGCCCAGGCTTACTGCTTTCGCGAAGCCGGCGCCCGATATCACGTTTCGCCGCAGCTGCTGCGCGCCATTGCACAGGTGGAAAGTGGCATGAACCCGCACGCGGTGGGCTACAACCGTGACCGACAGGGCCGTATCACCAGCCGCGACTTTGGCCTGATGCAGATTAACTCCACGCACCTGACAAAGCTTAAAGCCATGGGTGTTATCAGTGACGAACGCGATCTCCTGACGCAGCCCTGCCTTAACGTGCAGACTGGCGCCTGGATCCTGGCACAGCACCTGCAGGTCTGCGGCCTGACCTGGCAGTGCCTCGGCAGCTACAACGCCGGATTTGCGGACGGCAATCAGGCCCGCCGCATGTTGTATGCCCGAAAAGTCTATTCCATCTGGCTGGCCAGCCGCTGAACGGCACCACCCGCTTACCCTTCTGAATACCGGCAATTTCTGGAGATTTAATGAAAAAACGCATTTTGACCGCGCTGCCGGCGCTGCTGCTGTGCGGCTGCCAGCTGCATCTTCAACCTCAGCCGACCTCACCGGCACAGAGCGTCACCTCAACTCCGAAGCCTTCGCTGCAGCAGACGCAGCTGTGGATGGACGGTGAACTGCGTGAAGCGGCGCCGCTGCCCTTCGCAGCCATACGTGCCGACAGCGATCGCGTCGCCTTCAGCTGGAACGGCGACGCCGTGGAGCTGCTGAGCGCGCTTTCCCGTGCGCGTGGACAGACCTTCAGCTACGCCGGCGTGCGCCTGCCGCTGCCCGTGGACATCGAGGTGCAGGGCATGACCTACGCAAACGTGCTGCGCCTGATTGAGATGCAGACCGCCTGGCGCGCGACGCTCGTGACCTATCCCGGACAGATGGTGCTGCAATTCATGCCTTCTCTACCAGCTGAGCCGGTCAGCAACAAAAGAGGAATCCGCCGATGAAAGCCCGACTCTGCGTCCTGCTGTTGCCCGCGCTGCTGGCGGGCTGCGCGGGATTTCACTTCACTAAGACGGCACCCACGCCCGGTCCCGACGGCGCAGCGCCACCAGGTCCGGAAGCCTACCTGTCGCCGCAAAAGCGCAGCACATCTGACGTCTCTGATAATCGTCGACAGATGCTGACTGAAGGTGGACGTACCACCGGCTTTCGTGGCGGCAAGGCGCAGCGCGCGTGGGAACTCCGGCGTGACCTTGAGGCGCGCGCAAAGCTGCTCGACGCCACCTATGACTTCCGTCCTCTCATCAGCGCACGCGGCTGGCTGCCGCCGGTTATCACAGAGGCTGTGGATGTGGCGCACGTCACGCCCGATCAGATACGCACCGCGAGCCACGTGTACGAAATTGTTCAGCCTGAGCGCTTCGTCAGCAACCCGCCGACATGGAGGGGATGGCTGTTGGCCGGACTCAGCACCGTGCCACCGGATGAGCCGGAGGGCGGGCTGGTCCCGGTGAACGGGGTGCAACGCGATATATGGCAGGCGGCGGTGAACGAAGGCTGGGCAGAAGGGCGCCAGAGCGCCGACGAGACGCTGGAGGCCAACGTCAACCGCCTGACGCGCGACTACAACGGCATGCTGCAGTACGTACTTCTGCGCCGTCAGAACCTCATTACCGCGCCGGTGGTAACCGAACGTCAACAGACGGTCACAGGAAACAGCAACAAGCTCACCACTGGCGATCGCGAACGTCGTCTGGAGTCCCGCGCCGGTTTCGTCACCGACAGGGCGAAGTGGAAGCCGGTCATCAATACGGAGAAGCGCTGATGTCAGTCTCTGACCTGAAACTTTACGACTTTAGCGGCGGGCTTAATGCCGACGCGCTGCGCGGCTTCATGGTGTGGTGTGCGCGCAACAACGTGAGCGACATTCACCTGCAGGGCGACAATCACTTTGCCGTGGGCCGATACGGCCGCCTGCTCAGGGCAAGCCCCTTCGTGGTGGCAGAGGACACCATGGCCAAACTGATGGACGAGGTGTTCACTCCGGAGCTGCGCCCGCAGGTGCGCGGCGGCAATTCAGTGGATCGTGCAATGCAACTCGACGGCGACATGAACGGCCGCTGGGGCCTGAGCCGCGGCGAGCGCATACGCTATCGTGTCAACCTGCTGCAGGGCACTGCGGGGCGTCAGGACAGCACCATTGCCTGGACCCTGCGCGTCATCCCCTCGGAAATCCCGCCGCTGGAAGGCATGGGGCTGGAGCCGGAACTGATGGCCAACATCCTGCCTGCCAAGGGCATGGGGCTGTGGGGCGGTATCACTGGCTCAGGTAAGAGCACGGCGCTGGCCTCCACTTATCGCTTCTGTCTGGATAAATACCCTGACCGCAAGGTCACAACTAAAGAAGACCCGATTGAGTTCATCCTCGGGCGCCCGGGCGATGTACTCCCCCCATTACAGTCTCAGGTGGGTAAAGACATTCCCGATTTTGCTACAGGTATCCGCGCCGATTTGCGCCGCGCGCCTTCGCTGATTGGCGTCGGCGAGATGCGTGACCGTGAGACCATCGATGCAGGTATCCGTGCGGGGCAGCTCGGCCACCTCTGCCTCTCCACGACGCACATTGATTCGCCGGGCGAAGCGTTCCCGCGCCTGCTGATGGAGTTCCCGCACGAGAGCCGTGAGGCCATGGCGTGGTCGCTGCTGGGCGTACTGCAATACGTGGTGGTCCAGACGCTGCTGCGCACCACCGACGGGCGACGCACAGCGGTGCGGGAGTACATCATCATCGATCACGATCTTCGCGAGAAGTTGGGCAGCATGCCGTGGTCAAGGTGGGGCGCGCACATCAACAACATCATCCGGCAGGAGAAGCGTCGCATTGTCGACCAGGCCTGGCAGCTGTACTGCGCCGGACGCATTGCCGAATCCGAGCTGGCGGTAGTGATGTCGCCTCGCCAGCGGCGCGAGTTTGAGGAGGGCACCGCGTGAGCGAGTTCAGAAAAGAGGATTATCCGCCGGGCTTCTGGCGGCGGGCCGGCAGCGCCCTGGACTTCGTCGGCATCCCCGTCTGGCTTTTTCTGCTTTATCTCTTCTGGTTCCGCTTCCCCTCCATGAACACCCTCTACGTCGTCACCGGCATTATCGCCGCGTTTCGCGTGCTGAAAATGTTTGGCTGGGGCGTGACCGAACTGCTGACGCGTGTGGCACGCCTTGCGCGTGGCAAAAGCCTGAGCGGTCGTCCGTGGTGGTACCGCCGGTATACCGACGGCGAGTAGCCGTCCTGACACAGAGTCACAGGAGGATTAATGAAAACAGCGGACTACCCGGTGTGGCTTGCGGTCATGCCGGACCAGCGCGATGCTGCGCGCGCCGACGCCGGGAAGCACCCGGACGGGGGCAATGCCATCACGTGGGATAAGGAGGCGCAGCTCTGGTACGCCCGCCCGGGCGCAGACCTCAGCCGGCTGCAGGCCTGGCTGCCAGACCCGATGAGACGCAGTGGCGGCGGGGACCCGCAAACAGAGTTTCTGGATGCACTGACCGACGCCGGATTGATTATTGACGGCCTGCCGGTGATGGATGGCGAGATACACCGGGTACCTGTCACCGACGGGCCTAAAGGCAACGGCGACGGCGTCTACCGCGGATTTCTGAATGGCAGTAAGCCGGGTGGCTGGTTCATCAACTACTGGACCGCCAAAACGCATAAGGACATAACGAAGTGGAAGGGCACGGGCGGGGAATCCGATCCGATTGCCCGCCTGCACATGAAGGCGGTTGCACGCCAGTCCCGCGATGACTCCGCGCGCAGGCAGGCGGATACCCATGCCCGGCAGACGGCCAAAGCGAAGGCGCTTTATGAGCGCCTGCCGCCCGCCGACCCGGACCACGCCTACCTTCAGAGAAAGGGCGTGACGGCGGATGACGGAATCCGGCAAACGCGTAACGGCGCGCTGGTTATCCCGTTTCAGGACGTGGACGGTGCGTTCCGCACGTTACAGTACATCCCGCCGGACGGCGAAAAGTACCTGTTTTCCGAGGCACCGAAGGCTGGCCATTTCAAGGTGGTGGGCGGAACGCTCACGGACGGGGAGCCCATCCTGTACGCCGAAGGCTACGCCACGGCGCGCAGCCTGAACGAGGTCACCGGCCGTCCGGTGGTGATGACCATTGACGCCGGGAACATGCTGAACGTGGCGAACGTACTCAGCAACCGTTATCCGGGAAGCCCACACCTGTTCATGGTCGACTTTGATCACAGCAAACCGGTTAACACCGGGCTCGTGATGGGGGAGCAGGCAGCGCTTAACACCGGCGGCAAAGTGATTATCCCCGAATTTACGGCCGCAGAGCGCGCGGCGGGCCTGACCGATTTCAACGATGTGCACCAGTCCCGCGGTACGGAGGCCCTCCGGGCTGACCTCCTGCCACAAATCCATCAGGCCCTTACCGGGCTTCACTATAAGGAATATGTCATGGCTACATCTGACGACGCACAGCCTGCGTCGGATAATCTTCCACCACCGTCCCCGGCCGCTGACGAAGCCACACCTGCACGCCGTCCCGGGGTGGCTAAAGAGAAGACTGACGAGATCCTGAAACTGCGCGATGAAGGGCTGAAGCCCACACAGATTGCAGAGCGACTTGGTATAGGTCAGACCAGCGTTTACCGTATTTTGAAGGCGCAACAGTCAGATGCTGCTGCAGAGCCTGTTACATCGGCACAGGATCGTGACGAAGTACCATTGATAGAAACAACACCAGACGTTGCCAGCGATGAAGCATTAACTCTCGTTATTAGTGAGTCGGATTCTAAAGCCCCGAGCTTTGAACCTGTGGAGGCAAGGAATGCTCAATCACCGTCAGAAAGCTTGACAGCCGTTAATAGTGAATCACCTTCTAACGAAGTGGTTTCTGAACCGCTGCAGACAAGGGGAACTCAACTATTGCCGGAAAATGCAGACAATATTGCGCGGGCGATTGCCCTCTCTGCATCCGGGCTGAGTCTTGCGCGTGTGGCTGCCGAGCTGAACCTCGGTATGGGGGAGACGCACCGTCTCATCCAGGCAGGAAAGCAGCAGGAGTCTTCGTTAGCTAAAGCGACATCAGGTCATGATGAAGTAGATTTCAGTTCTGAATTCGGTGATATCAACCGCAGGCTACGGATTCTGAAAGATGAGTCTGACACTCTTACTTCGGACGAGAAGGCTATGCGGCTGGGAGAGCTCATTAATGAGCGAATAGGGCTGACGGCAATGTGGGCACTGAGTAATCCTTCAGGAAGTGGTCAGTGGCCATCTGATGAAAGTGAAAAGTTGGAGGCTGAATTACGCGTTGAATTGGACAGACATTCTGAATTTTCACCTTCCCCTTTAGCAGCTGCTTTCGGTGAGGAGAACGCCATTCTGGTAGGGGCAGCCCGAGTATCGCCGCAGGCAGAAGATACGCCGGCGTCTTCCGGCTCAAATGCGTCCCGCATCGATGCTGACAAGCTGTTGAGCCGCATAACGCACGAGAAGCAGCCGGATGGCCAGAGTGTCCTGTACCGCCTTGACGGCGATCCCGCCTTTATTGACCGGGGCAATCGCCTGGTCATGGCGGAGGGTGCCAGTGCCCACGAGGAGAAAGTGCTGGCCGCGCTGCTGACCGCTGCCAACCATTATCATGGGCGTATTGAGCTCACCGGCAGCGAAGAATTCAAGGCGTTTGCCATCAGTGTGATCGTAGCCAATAAGCTGGACGTGAGTATGAAGAACGCCAGCCAGCAGGCGGACCTGGACGCTGCTCGTCGCGCAGCGGGCCAGCCGGCCACGCCAGTCGATGCGGTGCGCGGTGACCCGCAGGCCCCGCGTACGACTGAGGCCCCACCCGCGCAGCCAACGCCGGCCAGCGAATCATTGCAGAATGCCGTTCCAGTGACAGTGTCACGTCAGCAAGGCCCCGAACCGATCCCTGATCCCGCGAAGCCGAAGATTTCTCCGGCGGTTCACACTCCAGCGGAAAAGGCCCGCGAGCCTGTGACCGGCAAGGTCACTGCCTTCGGCCAGGCGCCGTTCCGATTTGAAGAAGGTCAGAGCGAAAGCACCTTTATCACGCTGCGATCGAAAGAGGGGCAGCAGACTTTCTGGGGTAAAGAGCTGGCCGGGCTGCTGCGTGAGACGAACTTGCAGCCCGGGCGTATGGTGACGCTTCAGTGGCTGGGTGAGCAAGCGGTGACTGTGAAGGTGCCAAAGAAGGATGGCGATGGCCATATCACACACTACGAAAACGTTCAGGCGCGCCGCAACCAGTGGTCGCTGGCGCCGCTCGGTGGAACCCGCGTGCAGACGGGGGCCGCCGACATGGTGCCGCTCTCGGCCGTGGACGTGAACCGCTATACGCAAATCCAGCACACATTGGTTAGTCGCCTCGGGCTTGACATGGACGCACCGCCGAAGCCGGCAGATGGCCTCTACTGGCTGAAACCGGACGGGCAGGGAAGCGCGCAGCCAGGCGACCCGCTGTCGGCACCGCGTCCGGAGCACAATGAACGGGCTGGTACGCCGGTGATGTCCGCGTGGGGCAAGGACGGGCGACCCGACCTGCTGCTGGTCCAGGGCGACGGAGACTACCTGCAGGGCATCGTGAGGCAGAACGGACACTACCAGCACGTGCTGGTGAGCCTGCCCGGCAGCACGGAGGCGCCGCCGATGGTGGTCAACCTGCTCACGCCGGAGGGCGCGCAGCCCATCGGCAACGGCAACGGCATCAACCGCTCCAACGGGCAACCGGTGCAGCGCGAGCATGTGGTGGTGCGTCTTACTGGAGACGAGCAGCCGCGCATTGCGAAGCTCGATGCCCCGGCAGACGTGCCCGCCGCGCTGCACGCCCGCCTCGGCTACGACGAGCGCTACAAAGCGGAGTCCGGCTGGGTAAAGGAGCAGCCGGCAGCAGCACCACAGGCAGCACCGGTCACGCCGCCGCGGCCGGCCCAGTAATCGATCCTACCGGAGATTTCACATGAAAAAGTACACAGCGACCGCCCTCATGGCGGTCTTTTTCTGTAGCACCGCCTTCGGTGCCGGTGCCGCCACCTGTCGCTCCGGCACGGCGGCACAGACCGGCAGTGAAGCGGGCTATAACGCTGCCAAAAAGGCGAACGATGCGTGGGCGGCCCGCGAGAGTCAGACCTCAGAACAGTTGCAGAACTGCCTGTCCGGCATCCGCAACATCTCCATCAGTCTGCCGCATCTACCAAGTTTGCAGGACATCATGAATCAGGCGTCAGAGAAGGTCTGCGGGGCGCTCACTGACAAAGTCAACAGCCACCTGCCGACCAGCATCGACCCGTGGCAGTCCTACGGCCTCTAAGGAGCACTCATGCAAAACCCTCAACCCGCAGCGCCGCCCGAGGGGGCGGGCGTGGCTCTGACTGACCCTGACGCCTATGAACACGCGGTACAGGCGCAGCACGCTCGGTCGCTGGGCGCCGAGTTTGCGCGCAGTTGCCTGAAGAAGCTGGGATGGAGCCTTATTCTCAACGTCATACTGGCCATTACTGTCGGTGTGCTGTTTTTCCTGTATCTGAACGTACCGCGGGAGTACTTCGCCACGGAAGGCGGGCGCATCACGCCTGTTTACGCGACAGATAAGCCGGTGTGGAGCGAAAGCGACGTGCGGCAGTTCGGAGCGGACACCATCAGCAAGGCCTTTACGCTGGACTTCGTGCACTACAAAGACCAGATGACGGCGGCGGCAACGGACTTCTCCGAGGAGGGCTTTGTCGGCTACAACCAGGCGCTTACCACCGGTTCCAATATTCTGGCGCTGATTAAGGACAAGCGAATGAACCTGTCCAACACCGTGGAGCCGGGTGTCATTACCCGGCGTGGCGTAGTTGGCGGGCGTTACACGTGGGAGTTTCAGTATCCAGTAATGATGAAGCTACAGGGACAGAATAGCAGCACCCCACCGCTGCGCTACATCTTCACACTTCGCATTCAGCAGGCGGACCCGCGTCTCAAGCCACGGGGCCTCGAGGTCACGCAAACCATCACCAATAACGCAGGATAATCCTATGAGCAACTTTCGCACGCTGGCCCTGTGGCTGGCGCTGTGTGGCAGCGCGGGGGCCGCCACGTCAGCGGGCACCGCCCCGACAGCTGAAACCGGTGGCGGGTGGCGTTCCACTGCACCTGCTGGTACTGCAGCAACCGATCAGACCTCTGCGGCACAGGCTGCGGGCAGTTCTGCCGCATCTGCTGGACCGATGCCGGGACAGGCGCTGCCGCCGCCCGTGTCGGTATCGTACGACCAGGCGCAGGCAACCATTGCCCCGCTGACGCCGGATGAAATTCGCCAGCTGCGCGCGCAGCAGACCGAGCAGACCCGGGCGCTGGCCACGCCCGGTATCACGGCGGTACCACGCATCACCGCACAGACAGTGAGCCTGCAGCCGGGCGCGAGCCTGCCTCTGGTTCGCACCGCGGTGAACTGGCCAGCGACGGTGAGTTTTATCGACAGCACCGGCGCGCCCTGGAAAATTCTCGGTGATCCGGTGAGCGGCTCCCCGGATATCGACGTGAAGTGGATACCGGGCATGTCCTTTATGGTCATCACCGCAAAGCGTGACTTTGTGAACACGCTGGTGACGGTGGGGCTTGAGGGGCTGCCGGTGCCGCTGCAGATAAGCGTGATGAGCGGCGAAGCCGACACCGCGAAAAAGACCTGGACGGTGGACGCGCGTCTTGACCTGCGCATTCCCCGCCGTGGTCCGGGTGCGGCGCCTGACGCGCCGGGCCCCTCGCGCATCGGGCTGCATGACGATGTGCTGCAGGCGTTCCTGGACGGCGTCCCACCGTCGGGCGCGAAGCGCCTTAAAACCACCGGTAGCGTGCCGGACACGGCGGTGTGGCAGCAGGGCGACGACCTCTACATCCGATCGCGCGCGGATATCCGCGACGAGTTCGACACCACGCTTTCTTCGGCCGACGGCACCCACCTGTGGAAACTCCCACTGACGCCGCGCGTGGCCTTCTCCGTTGACGGGCGCACCGAAGCCATCAGCATTGCCCTGGAGTAATCATGAGCGATCAACAGAATACTGGCGGCAGCAATGTCCGCCTGATGATGAGCCTGATAGCAGGCGGCATCGTGGTGGTGATCGGCGGCGGTTACGCGCTGTGGAGCTGGCTGGCCACGCCGCCGCCGGAAACCTCCAGCGTGAACCTGACCCGTGTCGGGAGTACCACGCAGGTCAGCGCCCAGGAACAGCAGGACTACCGCGAGCGGCTACGCGAGAGCAATGCGCTGGGCGCGCAGGCCGCCGCCGCACGCAACACGAGCTTTATTGCCAGCATCCCGCTGCAGCAGGACGTTGTCACTCCAAAACCTGCCGCAGCTGCGGCGCAGGCGGCGGTATCCGTATCGCCCTCGCGGCCTCAGCCCCGCGGGCGCACGCCGGAGCAGGAAAAGGCACTGGCGGACGCCCGCGCGAAGTCACTTAACGCGCTGTTGGCAAAAATGCAGTCGGAGCCGAAAACAGACGATCTGCCGGTTGCGCAGTTGCTGGGCGGCAAGGAGAGCGGCTGGACGGCCTGGCGCGATTCTCAGCCCGGAAGCTACGTTCAACAGGCCGCGGCGCGCACTCGTCAGGCCGCCGCAAACGCGCCGCCAGCCTCTGTTGTGGTGGCGCCGTACTGGCGCGGGCCCGGTGAGATTTATACCGGCGTGAATTCTGACAACGGTACCACGCCGGTGCTGGGCCGAATCACCACCGGTCAGTACTCGGGCGCGGTGCTGAAGGCTCCCGAGGGGGCGAAGCTCTCCGGCGATGGTGTCATCATTCACTTCACGACCATGGCGCTGAACGGTCAGAACTATAAGGTGGACGCCTATGCGCTGCAGGACGATACGCTCGTGGCGAACATCGCCACCGACGTTGATCATCACTACTTCCGCCGCATTGTGCTGCCCTCGATCTTCGGTGGCACCGGTGAAGCGGGGCAGCTTTACGCACAGTCCAACACGCAGATGCTGAACAACGGCTTTAACACCGTAACGGCCCGTCCCGGACTGCCGGACCCGACTGCGGTGGCGGGGGTGATTGCAGGCGGCATGGCTCAGCGAGCGGGCCAGGTTCTCACGAACGACGCGGCCCGTCTGCCGGACCGAACCGTCTATGTTGACAATGGCGAAGTGGTGGCCATCCAGTTCATGCGCGGCGTCTACAGTACCGACGTAGAATCACCGCAGGGCATTGCACAGACGACGTCGGGCAATACCGCACCTGCGCCCCTGAGCAGTAACCCGACCCCGACCGCCGCCGAGCTGCGGACGGAATCACAGGCGCGCATCCGCGCCGCCGAACAGAGAGGTACTTCCCGTGACTGAATTCGACCCGCAGCCGGCGCAAACCGCTCCTATGCCCCCGGCAGCGTCACCGTCCGACGCCCATAAGCAGGGCATCCTGACGCGTCCAGTGCTGCTGGGCTACTCCTTGCCCTGGCTTCTGGGCATTTTCGTGGGGCTGGGAGTGCTTGCCTGGTTCCTGTTCTGGCCCTCATCCACCTCTCAGGATGCCAGCCATCGGGCTTTCGGTCAGGATGGTGGGCTCGAGTCGGTTCAGCAGCCGACCGCGATGCCTGTTAACCCCGTCCCTGTGCCCTCGCCGCCGCAGACCGGCGACCTCACCGTTCCTGTGACAGTAAACACGGGGGCAGTGGCCGGCAGTGCGCCGGATGACCTGACCGCCGTTGTCCGCGAGGGGCGTGAGTTCGAGGCGGCTAACCGCGAGGCCATCACCCGCCTGTCAGACACGGTGCGCGCACAGACGAAGGCGCTTGCCGCGTTGCAACAGCAACTTGACGGCGTGGCGCAGGAGAATGTGCGTCTGGGCAAACTGGTTACCGTGCTGGCCGTGAGGCCACCGGCTGACGGTTCGGGGCGAGCTTCTGCAGGACGCACAGGTACGCGTTCCGCGCACGCCGGCATGCGGCTGGAAAGCCTGCAGGACGGCATGGCATGGATCAGCTGGCAGGGTCGCACGTGGGCGGTGGAGCCCGGCGACAGCCTCGGCGGCGTCACGGTGCGCGATATCAACACCGCCGAGCGCAGCGTGACGACCAGCGCTGGCGTGCTGCACTAGGGAGGCGTCATGGGCAGTTCTCTCGACGGCATTCAGATGTTGTCCAACCTGGCCTCAGGGCTGCAGGGCGCGTTCACCAACCTTGCGCTGACGCTGGGGGCATTGTTTGGCGTGATCGGTGCCGGCGGCTTCCTCGCCCGCCAGTCCTGGCTTGCCCGCAGGGTGCCCGGGCAGTCGGCGAGCGGCGGGGCGGTGCTCGCCTGGATACTGCTGTGCGGCTGCCTTGTGGGGCTGGACCAGCTTATTGGCGCGGGTGCGCGACAGGTGGGCTGGCAGGTTTCGTTTGACGCGATCAGCTATGTCGATCAGGGCGCATTCGGGCAAGGGGCTGTCGCTGCCAACGCCCTGCTGAGCTTGCTGCGTATGATCGGCGTCTGGTTCGCGCTCTCCGGCGTTCTGCTGTGGCGCCGGTCCAGAAAAGACGGTCACTCCGGGCTGACGGCGGGTAACGACGTCACCCAGGGCACCGTGAAATTTATTATTGGCGTGATGTTTGTGTGTAACCCCTATCTGCTTGACGCCTTACAGAAAACCCTCGGCCTGCTCTGAGGCGGCCGTTCAACCTTACGTCCATGCGGACGGACTCAACCGGCCATCCGGCCATTTTCAAAGGAAATTACCATGCTTACTCGCCTTTACCGCGCGGCCTTTACCCGTGCATTCATGCTGTCTGAATCCCTGCGTCAACTCACCCTGCGCGGCCTGTGCGCCTGGGCGGCGCTTATTTCGCCGCTGGCCATGGCCGATGGTGACCTGGCGGATATGGCCAAGGCTGGTGCCGATGGTGCCAAGGCTATCCAGACCAGCGGGATCACCATTATTCAGGTACTCGGTTTCTTTTCCGTGGCAGGGGGGCTGCTCTCCATCAAAGCCATGAAGAACAATCCGCAGATCAAGCCTTGGATGATCGTACTGGCCATCGTTGGCGGCCTGCTTGCTATCGGTATTCCGGAAATCATCAAACGCGGCATGACGCAGATTGGCATGCAGCCGGTCACCGTCAGCTGACGTTCAGAGCCGCCCCCCGGGGCGGCACTTCTTTCTGTTCATTCTGATACTTTCCGGCTCTCCATGATGAAAACTTTATTGCGCTCGACCGCAGCTTACAGCTTAACCCCCATTAGACTTTCGCTGCCCCACCGCGACAAACCGCTCTGACTTTTGCATCACTCCAGCATCATCAATTGCATCAGGCCCTGCCTGTAAGGACCCCCATATGTCTGTTTATCAGCCACCTGCTCAGGCGGGCGGTCTGCTGCCGCTCTTACCGGACGTCAGCGGTGAAGACGCAGCCCCGAGTCCCGTTCCTGTTCAACCTGGACCAGCCTGCCGCTGCTGCGGCACCCGAGCGCAGCGCCTCTGGCAGGGGCCGGACGTACAGCCGCTCTGCACGCTGTGCTGGCTGACATTTAATCTCGACAGCCCCACGGCGGCACATGGACATCTGGCCTGGCTGCCCGATGCACAGCCCGCCGACATCATTAATCTGCAGCGCCGGGCGCTTATCGGTCAGCACAGCGACAGCAAAGCCGTACGTAAAGCCTCACGGAAACTCTGGAACTGGCTCGCCCGACACGTGCGCGAAGTGGAGGGCATGTGGGGCACCTCGCGTGCATCGGAGTTTGCGGCTGCCTTTGCACGGCTGCCACCTGCAAAGCGCAAGACTCTGCAGCAACGGCTTGAAGGATGCGTTCTTATTCTGCCTGCCGACGTATTCACCAACCTGACCCTGCTACTGCCACTGGGGCGCACCGCTGAGAGCGCCGTGCACACCCCGGCCTGGAATACCTATACCCGGAGTGACATGTATGCCAAACCGCCTTGTCCGCTGGACTGAAGAAATCATTACCGCCGCGACCCGATTTGCCGTGTCGCGCGACCTGCCCGACTACTGCGACCTTGAGACCGTGGTGCGCCTGACTGACGATGACCGCATCCGCCATCCGGAGCTCAGCGCGCCGTACATCATGGTGACGCATAACGGAGACTACCTGTCGGTGTATGAAATTGCTGGCAGCTACCGCGAGTCAGATGAATCTCTGCCGGCTTCGGACGAAGACGCGTGGGAGGGGCGTTTGCAGCGCATGACAGAGACTCTGACCGCCCACTTTCGCTACACAGGCCACCGGATAAGCATCGTGCACGAGTGTTCACCGGACAAGGGAAAAGACGAAATTCGCCAGTTACTGGCACCGCAGTATCAGTCGCTGAAACGCACCGGGTTGAAGCTGCAGTACCTGCTGGACGAGCAGGTCACGAAGCTTGCACCCTGGGTGAACCGCGAACGCACATGGCTTGTCTGCTATACCGGGCGGGGCGTGCTGGCCGGACACGAGCTTCGCGATGAAAACGCGCGCCTTAGCGAGCTGGTGAAGGCCAGCCCCACGGCCACCTTCGGGCAGAATCCGCTGCCCACCGAGCTGGCAGGGCTTAAAATCCGCCATGACGCCTTCCTCTCGCAGGTTGAGCGAGCGCTCGGCGATAGCGGTAAGGGCGTACTGATGCACCGCATTGATGCACACGAGGCGGGCCGTGTCCTGCGCGCGCAGACAGACCCGGGTACAGGAAACGTCTGGCAACCCCTGCTGCCCGATGACCGGATCATCCCTCGCGGGGTACGTCAGGGAACGGACGCCACGCCCTTTCTGGCCCCCTGGCTGAAGTTTCAGGTCATGGGCGCATACGTTGATGAAATACGCAATAACCTGCTGAAAATTAATGGGGTGTGGCACGGTACGGTGGCGGTGAACATCGGGCCGCAGAATCCGCAGAGCTTTGCAAAACTGCGCGAGCTTATTCCGCGCAGCGTGCCGTTCCGCATTCGTCAGGATTTGATGCCCGGCGGCATGCGCCGGCTCGGCGGTAAGCAGGCTGTGCTGAGCTTTACCGAGTGGGTGCCAGGCCTCAGGCCGATATTCCAGTCTATCTCGCTGCTCGCCGAACGCGAGATGCACGAGCCAGTGTGCGTAATGACCATCACCGCTGCCACCTGGGGGGACTCGCCGGAGACGGTGACGCGCAACCTCACGCTGCTGCAGCAGGCGCTGGGCTCCTGGGGCGTCTGCGGCGTAACCCAGACCTTCGGCGACCCGGTGAAGGCCTGGGTGGCCACGCTCACAGCGGCATCTGCGGCAAGTGGCCCGTGCCTGATGTATCCGCCGATGTCCGAGGCGCTGAATCTGATGCCGCTCACCCGCCCGACAACGGCGTGGAGCGGGGAGGGTAACGCGGCATTTATTACGCCCGACGGTAAGTTGATGCCGGTGGCGCTTTCGGCGTCTAACCAGACCAAGAAAACCACTATCGTGGCGGGGGAGTCAGGAGGCGGTAAGTCTGTACTGATTAACCGGCAGCCGATAGCACTGGCCATGTCCGCACAGCAACAGCTGCCTTTCTTTGCGGGGATAGACAAAGGGTTCAGCGCTGTAGGGCAGGTGTCGATACTGCGCGCGGCGCTGCCGCCGGAGCGGCAGGACGAGGTACTGAGCATTATCCTGCGCAACGATGAGGAACACTGCCGCAATCTATTCGACATCCAGCTGGGCCTGACCGCACCGCTCAGCTATGAGTCAGAATTTATGGAGAACGCGCTCACAGCGCTGTGCATCGACCCCGGCAGGGGCGAACCGCCGAACGGTCGAGATACGCCGGCCATCCTGCGCCGGCTTGTCAGCGACTCCTTCAAAGCCTGCCGCGAGGAGCCCCGCCGCTTTGAGCCGGGGCTGGTACCGGAGGTCGACGATGCGCTGGAGGAGGCCGCCATCTGGGAGGAGCACCCGGATTATCGGGACAACGCCACCTGGTATGAGGTACGCGACCTGCTGCAGGATGCGGGGTACCCGGAGGCGGCGCAGCGGGCGCAGTTTCAGGCGGTGCCGGAGCTCGCCGATATGGCACCGCGCCTGACGTCGGCCGATTACAAAGGCATGTACGGCAGCATCCAGCGCGACGGTAGCAGTGAATCGCTGATTGAGTACATGGCGCGCTGCCTGCGTGACGCCTGTGGGCAGTACCGCATGTTCGCCGGGCGCACACGTTTCAGGATAAGCCCGAAGGCGCGCGTCATTACGGTCGATATTCAGTACGTCGCTGGCAACAAGTCAAAGGCGGGCTACCTGCAGACCGGCATGATGTACCTGTTTGCCGGGCACATCGCAGGCGGTGACTTCGTGCTACCGCAGTATCAGGACGAGCTCTTTTCGGCGCTGCACACGCGCTGGCACCCGATGCACCGCGCACGCGTGCAGCAGCTGGACGAGGAAGTCAAAACCAAGCAATACGACGAACTGCACAACGCCAAAGGCGTGCCCTTTATCTTCCCGATGCTCGAGACCGAGAACCGCGAGGAGCGCAAGTTTGGCGTGCGCACCGTGATGTCCTCGCAGTATTTCCGCGACATGCCCGAGGCGTTGCGCCAGTCCGCGAACAACGTCTATATGGTCGGCGTCGATCCGGAGGACCGCCGGCTCCTCAAAGAACGCTTTAAGGTACCTGACGTGACGCTGGACCGCTTTGATCGCATGGGCAGCGGGCCGTCGGCCGACGGCAGCGGTGTGCCGTTCCTTGGCATCTTCCGCATCAAAGGCGGCAGCACCATCGCCCACATCATGAAAAACACAGTGGGCCCGGAGGAATTGTGGGGTCACAGCACCACACCGGTGGATATGTCGCTGCGTCGGACGATTGAAAAAGACGTCGGGGCTGACACTGCCCGCCGCATTCTCGGCCGCTTCTTCCCAAACGGCAGCGCCGAAAAAGTCATTGAGCACCGCCGCCGCACTGCCGGCGAAACAGGCGGGGATAGCGTCATCCGCGCGCTTGCCACCGAGCTTATCGATAAACAGGGCTACGACCTCTGATTCTTCAGGAGTACTGATATGCAATCATCCACACACTGGCGCCCTGCGGGGTGCCGGCTGCTTGCCGCCTGCGTACTGGCGGCACTTTCCCCCGTTGCCCTTGCCTATCCCGTTGAGGTTATGTCCAGCGTGCCGGTTACTACGGTCATTCAGCCAGCTCTCGGCACCATGCAGGCAACGCTCGGCGAAATTCTCGCCGCTGAAACCGAAACCGGCACAGCCGTTGTGCAGAATGCGGACAAAGTGACGACCGCCGTCACGGAGGCTGCACGTACCCAGCGTGAGGCTGAGAACTTCAACCGTCAGGCGGACCGCCTGGAGAAGGCCCGCGCGGCCTATACGGTGCCCGACAGCATTTGCAGCGAGTCGGCTTCGGGCACGGCCTCGCAGGTGAGTCAGGCAACCCGGGCGGCAGCCTCGAAGCTTGCCGGTGGCAGCGGGGTGTCGAACGCAGCCGTGCGGGAAACGCTGGCGAGCCTCCCTGTCTCAACCCGACAGGGTGGCTACCGTAGTGCGCTTATTCATGCTGCTTACTGTACTGCGGAGGAGGCAAAACTCTACGGCGGTACAGGACTGTGTCCGTCCGTGTCAGCACTTCCGGGCGGCGATACCGAGGCACGATCGCTGTACGACGGAGCAGGAGTGGCGGGTAAAGACCCGGAACTGACCTTTACTCAGGCGCAGACGGACGCGGCTATGGCCTATGTGAACAACTCGGCAAAGCTTGACGCCGGGCGCACGCCGGGCAAGGGCGAAATCCAGACGGCTACCGGACAGGAGTATCAGGGCCTGCTCACGCAGTACAAAGCCATGCAGAGCGCGGCGATGCAGCCGCAGCTGGACATGGTGGCGGCCAGCCAACCGCAGGACGCCACGCAGGCCGCGCTCACCGAGGCGCGGCAGGCACCATCAGCGGAAAGCTACTTCCAGCAGACCGCCTCGGCGCAGGCGAAGCATACCGGCACCATGAGCGAGCGTGAGTTTGAGGCGTTCGAAGTGGGCCGTCGCTACGCCAACACCGCCTGGGTGACTGACCTGCAGGCCATGGACGGAGACAATCTGGCGCGTGAAATGGCGCGTCAGCAGAGTCTGGCCAACTGGCTGGCACTCGGCATCAAAAACGAGCTGCGTCAGGCCAACATCATCAGCGGCCAGCAGCTCGCGCTGGCAGCAAAAAATGAGTACGCCCCTCAGTTGCAGGCGCTGTCCTCGCAAATGAGCGCCGGCGTGAGCGCACAGTAATCCTTCAGGAGTATTCAATGACAACAAGCGGTACCTTTGCGCCGGACGTCGGCGCGCTTTTCTCTCTGCTGGACGCGGGTAGCGGCCCGGTGTTGGTGCTGGATCCCTGCGGCGCGCTGTGGGACGCCTTCTGGCAGACTCCGCGCTGGAAAAATCTGTGGCAGGCATGGCGCTTTGCGCCTGGGCAGGCGCAGGAGGGCGACGTCTGGGATGTGCTCAGTGCTCTACGACAGGTTGACCCTGCAGACGGCGCCACCGCGGTGGCCGCCGCGCTGTTCCCGGCGGACTGCCACAGCGACCTGACGCGTCGGCTTATGACTTGCGTCGTGGCGTTCGCGGACGACACGGGGCACTTTACCGGACGCGCTGCCGGGCTTGGGGCGCTGGCCGGGCAGCTCTGGGCTGGAGACATCTGGAGTAGTATCGCCCGCTGGAGCCGCCAGTATCCGCACCATCCGGCACTGCAGACGGCACGCGCGCTACTCACGCTTGAGGGGGCCAGCGCGTCGGTGCTGGCTATCCGCAACCGGATGGAAATCTTCCATCATCCGCACGTGGCGGAGACCTTCACGGGCGCATCGGGATTCCGCCTCAGCACGCTCCGCCAGCGGCCGGGGCAGGTCATCTTCCTGACGCCCGACATCCGCTGCATGGAAAGCGAGGATCTGACCTCCGTATACCGCTTTCTCGCGAGTGCGCTGCAGGCGATGGCGGCGCTTCATCACGTGACGTTTTCGCTCGTTGAACCCGGTCTGACTGCAGAAGGAGAACCTCTGTGAAAGAAAATGAATCAGCCGACCGACAGGACGGCGCCAAAACAACCCGCATCACCGCGAAGCGGGCTGGCTGGATAGCCCTGAACGTGGTGCTGCCGGCATGGGAGGTTTCGAGCGTGACGCGCCACGCCGGGCGCAATGTGTCGCGCCTGTGGCAGCGACTGCGCGACGTCACGGCGGGGCGGGGCTACGGCGACTACCGCCCCGCAGACTGGTCACAGGCAGTGGCGGACAGCGGGCAGACGCCGGAACGGCTGGCCCGAAACCTGCGCCTCAGCCGCTGGATCTGGTGGGGGCTGATGTGGCTCACGGGCCTGCCGGTCGCGGGCTTTCTGTTTGCGCTGATTGCTGCGAGTAGCAGCATCGGCGGGACCGGCTGGCTGCGCGTAGGCTGCGTCATACTCGTGCTCATGCTGCTCTCGGCGACAGGCTTCGTGCAGGCGCTCGCCTCAGGCTACCGGTTGTGGCAGCTCACGGAAAAGCGAGTATCGGCGTCAGAGAACGGTAGTTTTCAGGCTTATTTGCACGAGACGCGCTGGTGCCGGCAGGTGCTAAGCGGCGGCCTGCTCTGAGCAACCATTAAAAGGTATGTTATTTATGAAAATTAATAAGCAAGAACAACTTTTTATCCGAATAATCTCGTTACTGGATAACGCAGAAATGGGGGAGCGCCGCGAAACCATTCTACATCTTATGCACAGTGCGCGGCGTGCGAGTAGCGATCGTGATGACTTCTCTGCATACAAACATAGCCTGAATGCGCTTAGTCAATTGCGTAAAGCGAGACATAGCATGAGGCTCGGCGGAGCGTCAGAACAGAATATTACCCTGCTGGAGTCTGCTATTGATATGCTCTTGCCTGTACAGAAAGAGGCTGAGTCGTACTCGTATATCTCCACTGTGGTGTCTTCTCGTGGGTTTCTCTATTTGCTGTTTGCCCTGCTGCTGCTTGCTATCTGCCCGATAGTATTCTGGGTACTGCGTGGCTAACAGTCTGCATCACCCTGCAACTTTTGAAGTTCAAATAACAGATGGAATACTGATGACCCGAAACGACTGGCTACTGAAGTTCCGGCGGTACCGGAATCTGGAAACGCTGGAAAAGGTTTACGAGCACCTGAGCTATACCGGCAATTCTGAGAATGAATTTGCGATGACGCAGGCCTATGACCACCGCAAGGAAGAGCTCGCTGCTGGAAAGTTGTTTGACCACGTACCTAAGCATGTCTGGCAGTACGTGAAGTAATCCATTCTGATGCCGTCCTCTGCAGGCGGCACCCAATTCTCCCATCAGGTCAGCTCCTGGCCCGCAGGTAACTCATGAAGCTACTGACAAAAATTCAGGCGGCGGCACTGCTGTGCGCCGCGTCCTGCCCGGCGTTTGCCGAGAGCGTGGACTACCAGACCATCAGTGACGCTGCAAGCAAGACCGGGGACCTTTCCCGTCAGGCACTTGTGATGATATTCGGCGACGTGGTTCTTACGCCGTTCCAGCCGGGACAGCAGACGCTCATCGGGTCGCTGTTCGCGCTGTTGAACGGCGTGCTGTGCGCCGTGGCGTTGGTGTGGTTCCTTATTGTGACGCTGAAAACGCTGTTTAAAGGCGGGCAGGACGGCAAGGTGTTCAGTACGGGACGCACCTGGTTGCACCCCGTGATGAGCTTTGCCGGTTTTATCACGCTCATTCCGACCGCGTCGGGCTGGTCACTGTCGCAGCTGGTGATGCTATGGGCGGCCTCCACCATGGGGGTCGGCAGCGCGAACCTGTTCACAGACAAGGCGGCCGACATGATAAGCAGCGGCATGTCGCTGGTTGTGCAGCCCACTGCCCCCTCCACGCGTTCGGCGGCGCGTGGGGTGTTCGAAATGAACCTCTGCAAGTACGCTACCAACAGCGAGCTGTCCTCGCTCTATCAGGACGGTCAGGCGCGCACGGCGTTGATGACAACGAAGGGTGGGAACGGCGACTACTCCATAGGAAACGGAAGCGCGATTTGTGGCACGGCCCGTATCCCTGAGCCATCCACCGGCGTGCTGGACAGCCTGTTCGGGTCTGCAGTGAATACATCAAGCGTCACTACGGCATCAAGGGGGGCGCTGGATACCATGCAGTCCACGCTCGATGCCGCCGCACAGGCTTACGTGGAGGCATATCTCAACCGTCGTGATCAGGACAGCGGAACGTTAGTCGATCCGGAAACGAGCATTCAGAACGCGGCTGCCGCGTATGAAACCACCGTCAACAACGCGCTGAACCAGCTGAACTACAAGGACTCGTTGCAGAGCCAGCTGACGACGCAGCTCAAGACCTACGGCTGGATTTCGCTGGGTGCCTGGTATAACACGTTTGCGACGGCCAACAGCAAAACGAACGAGGTGGCCAACGCGGCACCTGTGACGTCCGGGGCGAGCCTGCACGGTGAAACCGGCACCGGTGACCTATATCATCAGGTATTTACGGCCTACCGTTCGCAGGTGCAGAACAGCACTTACACGGCCCCGCTGGGGACGCAGACGGCGAAAGATGATGGTGCAGCCTCGAACTCGGCCGACCCAGATGCAGTTTTTGTAGGATTATTGAAAAGTCCCATTCAGAGACTTACGACGGTTTTTGCAACTGGCATGACAGGGACTGAAGCTAATTTCTCAAATCAGGTTAATCCACTAATTAAAATGCAAACTGTTGGTGACTACACGTTAGGTTCTACAGAGATAGCGCTTACTGCATATGTCACAGCTTACGGCGCAGCTGCTGCTGTTGACCATTCACTGGTTGGGAAGTTTGGTGAGTTAACACAAAATCCCGCCGGAACAATAAAAGATATATTGGGCTTATTATCGCCTCCATTTTATTTCGTGATGTTGTTGCTCTTCGCCATTGGTTTTTCTCTGGCTGTATTCTTGCCAGCAGTGCCATTTCTTTACTGGATGGTCGGGGTGTTTAACTGGCTGGTCAGCGTCATGGTAGGGTGTGCCGCCGGGCCTATGTGGTCTGCGACACACCTGGGGGCCGAGGAGGATAAGGGGAGTCGCAGCGCTTATGGCTATATATTCCTGATCGATATGATGCTACGTCCTTCTCTGATGGTGCTGGGATTCTTTTTTGCATCAGTAGCAGTGATAGCGGGCGGAACGCTTCTTAACATGATGTTTGGTACCGCTCTTGCTAACGCGAACGCCGATTCTTTAATGGGATTGGTGAAATTGGTTGGGTGGCTGATGATTTATGCCCGTATTGCAACATTTGGCGTGACGAGGGTATTCGGTCTTCAAGCAACGCTGGCAGATTATGTGATCACGTTCTTGGGGGGCGCTGGTATGGCCGGCATCATGGGTGGAATGGTAGATGACGTCAAAGGGATGTTTGCTGCAGCAGGTGGCGGCTCACGTAGGGCTCCTGGGTTGAAAAATATGCCGAATCGACAGGCACCATCAAACGAAGATGGAGTGAAGTAATTATACCTGGCTTTATCTACAGTGGCGCGTATAATTTAAACAGAGGGAATAGGCAGGAGGATGCCATGAAAAATGTACAACGTAATGAAAACCACTTTGGTTTAGTTTTGGCTTTAACTCGTTCAGCTTACTATTTCATTGCTCTCCCATGTGCACTGATATTGGCATCAATCACCCTGGTTGTTGCCCTCGGTAGCTCATACAGATATACGTTATATTCGACAGATTATTTCCTGTTAGGGTTGTTGTGGGCAACAATTTTAGTCCCTCTCACTTATCGTCGAATGAGTATTAATTCTCGTCGGAATAAAATCAGGAAGATGGTTGCGTTGCTCAGTTCTGCTGAGCGCTTCATGCCTCAAAAAGAAATTCTCAATGCAGCTCATGGCAAATACTTTGGAATAGATACTAAAAGCGGAAACATTTTATACATTAATTTGGTCAAAAAAGGATTAGTGGATGTTATTGGCTTAACTATGAATGACTGGACTAATCGTGAATTAGAAGGCAGCACGTTACGACTGTTTACGCGTAATCCTGATTTCCCAGTGCTAAGTATTAATGCTTCTCCTCTTATCACTAAAGAACTGTTTGATATTTTGGGCGCAATGGACGGCAAAGGTTATTCAGAGTCATTCCCTCAGGAGCCATGGCCATTGCACGTAAGTATTCAGAGCCGCTTTGTTGAGTTTGAGCACGACGTGGTGGTACCTCAGGCCAGTAACTGATTACTCCTGACATCCTGACGCTTTTCCCCTGACACCGGCCACTGCGCCGGTGTTTTCCTGTCTGCAGTCCGGCGGGCCACTGCGCCCGTCTCCGCTTCCGGAAATTCTCACATGAATACCTACCATCCTAACGCCGCCGGCAGTAACGAGCCGGCCATGGTGCTGATGACCTTTTGTCTGGCGCTTCTGCTCTGCTGGCTATTTTTCGCTGACTTCGTGCGCTGGAGTTGCTGGGCGCTTTACTGGCTGTGGCGCTTCGCTGACTTCCCGCACATTCACCGCTACGCAGCGGAGCGCATTAACCTGCTGGCCACCACAGGCAATGGGGCGGAGTCGGTGGGGCTCAATGAATGGCTCGACGTGATGAACCACACGGCCAGCATCTTGTTTGTGCCTATGGTGCCGTTGATTGCGCTAACCAGCTGGGCGCTGGTGCGTCACCCGGCGCTGGGCTTCCGAAGCCGGCGCGCGATTGACATTCACTCGCTGCCCCGCGTCATGGCCACCTTCGCGCCCTCCGTAATCCCTGTGCTCTCCGGACACCGCGGCGACGGGATGATGAATGACACCTCGCCTGAAAACGCGTGGGCGCAGAAGCCGGAGGAGTTTGCGGAGGTGCATGGGCTGATTAAGCGCCAGGTACTTGACCGTGAGGCGGCGACCTCCCTCTTCGACGCGCAGACAGGCCCCGCGATGACGCCACCGGAGTTGTGGCAGCCGCATGAGCGCGCGCTGTTGGCCGTGTTTGGCCTACAGGTGTTCACCGGGGATCGCAAGGCGGCCACCAGGCTGCTGGACAACCTGAACCGCTCGTGCCTGATCCGCCGGCTGTTCCGGGAGCCGGAGTTCCGCACAGTGCCCGACTGGCAGGTTGCAGAAAAACACGTGTCGCGGGTGCTGGCGAGTCCCGGGGTGAACGAGTGGCTGAAGACGCACCGGACGGTTCGCTCTGCGCTTGCCGGTCTCTACGGCCGCGACCTGCGCCTGCCGCCCGCACGATTTCGCTGGCTGAAGGGCTGTGACCGAACGCTGTGGTACGGACTGCACACTGCAGACACCGCGAAGGTGTTTGTCGAAGGCGCAGGCATCATCGCGCAGGCCCGGGCAGAGCAACTGGCCGCCCGGCTCGGCCTGCCGTGTCCGCCGCTGATGACCGGCGAGGCGGTCGATGGCCTGCAGCTGGAGCTCGAGTCACTGGGGCTCGTGTACCCGCGTGACGTACGAACCAAACGCGTGAAACAGCAACGCGAAATGCCTTTCCCTGACGCACTTTATCTGCCCGGTGAGAGCGAAGATGAATTTTCTGACGGCGCCGGCGTGCGCTGAGACAAGGACTTTACCATGAATTATTTACACAGAAATGGCCCGTTCGTGGCTGAAATAATCGGCGGCCTGCTGCGCGCCCGCCGTGATGTGACTAAGGATGTTTCAGGGGGGGAAGGAGCGCACTTTCTCAGTGTGTCTTTATCAGAGCCTATTTTTGTTTTGCCGGTTACAGAGAAACCGTGGTTTGTGATGCATGGAGACGGGCTGTACGCGCAACACGCACACGATGGGCTGGCACCGCTCTACCGCGGGAGTGACGCGGCGCAGTTGTTGGATTGCATTACTGATCTGCTGACTACCGTGGAGAATAAACGCAGCCTGCGCGGGGGGATTATAAAATACGGTTACGCTATTGTAGCGGCCTGGCTAACAGGCGTTTTGTTGGGGCTCACCGGCTATGCATTTTATCAGTTGATGGAGCCAGACGTCCGCCAGCTCACTACAGTGCATGCCCCTCAGGTATTCCACCCTGTGGCTGATCCAACCCGCTTTATGCCTGCTGATTCCAGCGTCCGGCCCGTAATGCCGAATCTGAATAATGACACTCGAGCTGACCGTCTGGTCGAGCAGCAACCCAAACCGCTGGCTGCGGTTGCCCCGGCCGACGGATGGGACCTGCCTCAGAGTGTGCGCGCTGAGTTGCCAGACAAACTCCATAAAGCGGCGTCACGCGGTCTGTTCACCGTGCCGCTGTCAAGTGGCCACGCGCGGACCATTTACGTATTCGCCGACCCGGCCTGCCCTAACTGTCAGCGCATGGAGCGCCACTTTGAAACCGCTGCTGGCGCTGTGAATGTGGTGATTTTCCCGGTCACCATCGAGGGCCGTGAAGCATCACTGAAAGCGCTGACGCCGGTGATGACCCTGCCGGAGGCTGAGCGTCCTGCAGCCTGGAAACAGCTGTTTGCAGCTGATGCCGGTATCGGCGTGCCAGGGGCCGTACAGGCCGCGCCAACGGTCATGGATGAAAACAAGGCTGAAACAGCCCGCGGGGCAATTGGCGTCAACGAAGTCGCCTTCCGGGCCTACCGCCTGCCGGGCACCCCCTGGACGATTTCAGACGACGGGCGCTACGTGCCGCAGGGTGTGCTGAGCTCGCCAGCGGCGCTCATGGACTTTTTAAACGGAGGTGGCCATGACGGACAGTAACGCTGCGCTCGACAGCGCGCGCGTCAACCGGCACGCGGGGCGCTCGTGGCTCATCGATGTGCTAAGTGAAACTGGCACGCTTGCCTGGGGGATTCTGGCAGCGGTCGGCTCTGGCATTGTGTGGCCGGCCACGCTGGTACTGAGCCTGCCGGTGCTGATGTTCTGGTCGCTGGTCGTGACGCCCGCCGGACGCTGGAAAATGCCGATGCGCATGCCAATGGACATGAATCGGGATGACCCTTCGACCGAACGAAAGGTGCCGGTTAAGGTGCTGGGCTTTCTCCCGGTGACCACTCTGCGCATTTATACCGATCGCGCGGCCGGTATCCTGTACGCCGGCTACCTGCGCGGCAGGGACGCAGGGCGCGAGTTGTGGCTCTCGATGGACGATCTTACGCGTCACGTGCTGATGTTCGGCACCACCGGCGCCGGGAAAACGGAGACGTTGCTAGGCTGGGTGTTCAACGCGCTGTGCTGGGGCAAGGGCGTTATTTTCTCCGACCACAAAGCGCAGAACGACGTGGCGCTGGCCATGATGTCTATGGCCCGCCGGTTCGGCCGTGAAGACGACCTGCGTATGATGAACTTCATTACCGGCGGTCGTTCACGTGCGCAGGAACTACTGGAAGACGTGAAGGGGCGTCCGCAGACCAACACCACTAGCGTCTTCGGCATCGCACAGGAGACCTACACAATCAACCTGATGGACTCAATGCTGCCCAAAACCGGCGGCAGCGGCGGTGACTGGCAGGAGAAAGCGCGCTCCATGAATCAGGCGCTGGTGACTGCGCTTGTCTACAAGTGCCGCCGTGAGGGTAAGGTGATGTCGCAGCGTACTATCCAGTCCCACCTGCCACTGCGCAAAATCGCCGGGCTCTACGTGCAGGCGGTTGAGGAACAATGGCACGAGGAAATCCGCGTAGCGCTGGAGAACTACCTGAGCACACTCGCTGGCTTTGACATGGACAAGGTAGCCACGCCCTCCGAGTGGGACCCGGAGGCGAATCGGCAGCACGGTTATCTGATGCAGCAGTACACGCGCATGCTGACCCTGTTTAACGACACCTATGGCCACGTGTTTGCGCGCGACGCCGGCGACATCGACCTCCGGGATGTGGTGCACAACGACCGCATCCTGATTGTGCTGGTGCCGGCGCTGGAGCTTTCCGCTACGGAGAGCAGCACATTGGGGCGGCTTTATCAGTCTCAGCTGGCCATGATATTAAGCCAGGACCTCGGCGAAAAGCTGGAAGGGCGGCCGGAAGACAATATGAAGGTGCGGAAGTTTAAGGACCGCTTTCCGCTGCTCTGGATTATTGACGAGGTGGGTGCTGGCTACAGTGAGAAACTTGGCGAGCTGGCAACTCAGGTACGTTCGCTGGGCTACTGCCTTCTGTTGGCCGGACAGGAGGTGCAGCGCCTGAAAACGGCGGCGGGTGACGCGGTGTGGACGCTGATTGCTAACATGGGCGTGCGCATCACCGGCAAAATCATGGATCCGAAAGACACGCTGGAAATTCTGCAACTGATGGCCGGCACAGAGTACCGTGCGCACATGAGCGCGTTGGTGCAGCAGGGTAGCATCCTCGGCAGTGGCCTGAGCGATGACCCCCGGCTGCAGGTGAGCGAAAAGAAAAAGGTCGACGTAGAGGAGGTGCAGGCGCTGCAGGAGGGCGAGAACGTAACTCTGTTCCGGGGACAAGTGATCCGCGGCAGTTCCCTCTACATCGCTGACGCTGACAAATTCACGAAGGAGGTGGTGCGAATCAACCGGTTTCTGGAGGTAAGCCCGCCATCCGAGTCCCGGCTACTGGCGACCATGCCTTACCGCAAGCGCCGCAGCTACGTGCGGGCAGACCGGGTGCAGCACATTCTGCAGGTGCTTGATGCCGAGCCCGGTGCGCAGGATACCAGCCGACTGGTGCTGACCGACCCGGCGCTGGCCGCAGTCTGTGAATTTTCCCTCGAATGCGAGTACAGCTGGAAGCGTTCCCCTTCAGCGGCGGTCCGTTCGGCGGTGCTCTGGCACATGGTCATGGAAAGTCTGCCGGCGCGGGGCAAGGGCTACAACGTACGCCTGCGCGAACCCCGCCTGATGGGGGTGGGGCGAGAGGCGATTGATAAAGCCATGCAGAACTACGTGGCAATGGCCCCTATGAAAGCAGTGTCACAGGAAGCCTGACAAAAGGAGACGTGATGATGAGAACCGGCGCAAAGCCCGACCGTGAACCCTTATTTTGTCTGACAGCCCTGCGGCTGCGCTATTGGTGCTGACCGATACCGGTTACAACCGGTGACCCGGTGAAAGAACTGCATGCAAACATACTCTTTCGAAGCTATTTAGTGGGGCCCTCAGGGGCCCTCTTTTTTTGCTTTCCCCTGGTACCGCCTTCTGGATGGAGATGCCGCTGACTGGTGCCGGCACCGTTGGCCTTTCAGCGGAACAAAATCTTTGCGCTATCAGAACTGCCGCACAGACATCGAGTTGTGCCTGGGAACTGTCTGTCGTGCTATGGGACGTGAGTGGTGCGTATGAACAACGCACGACAGCTTTGAATCATGGTTTATGAACTGACTCACCGGCTGTGGCCGGATTAAAAAGGAACCTAAATGAAACTGAATGCACGAATCGTAGCTACCGCGTTGTGGCTGACCTTTTCCACCGATGCCGCCGTTGCGGCACCCTCAATTGACGTTGGATTTTCGCCGGAAGGCAGCGCACAGAAACTCGTGCTGCGCACGCTGGACGATGCCCGGGTGAGCATCCGTCTGATGGGCTACAGCTTTACCTCACCTGAAGTGGTGAAAGCCCTGGTCGCGGCGAAACGGCGGGGCGTAGACGTCAAGGTGGTAGTGGATGATAAAGGGAACCTCAGTAAAGCCAGCCAGGCTGCGATGAGCGTGGTGGTGAATGCCGGAATCCCTCTGCGCACCAACGGTCAGTTCAAAATAATGCATGACAAAATCATCATCACCGACGGGCAGAACGTGGAGCTCGGTTCGTATAACTACACCCGCAGCGCGGCGGCGTCCAACTCCGAGAACGCGCTGGTTGTTCGGGATGTACCGTCGCTCGCGCAGACCTATCAGGCGCACTGGCAGTCACGGTGGGACGGCGGTAAGGACTGGCAGTCACCCTACTAATTATTTGCCACATGCTTCTTCCCCTCTCTGGCCAGACTGTGCGCCAACGCAGTCTGCTCACCACTGTAAAGTTAAGTCGCTGATTTAAGTGATCTGTAGTATTCTCTGCATAATTGATTCTGAATTAAGCAGAGGGGGGCGAGATGTCGCAGTCCTTTAACGCAGTTAGTTCCTCTTACAACGCTGAGCGAGTTGATTCTAAACCAAGGCCGTTGACTGCTTCGGAGCGTCAGAAAGCTTTGGTAGAACGTCGTAAAAAAACCCATAAAGAAATTAAAGTTCAAGTCACTTCAGACCTTAAAGAAAGTTTGCAGAGGCTTTGTAAAACTGAGGGTATAACTCAAGCCGAAATGATTGCTCGCTGGATAGAAAAGGCGACTTCTTCATCAGATATGTAGCTCGTTATGGGTTAACGCTTGAGGGATACGGTGTTCAGTGGTAGATTGCTGATCGTTTAAGATTTTTGGCTGGCCACGCCGTAATGTGGCAGGAGACTGGTGCTGACAGGTAACTGAAGACCAGAAAAAACAAAACCCCGATAATCTTCCTCAGTTTGGCGACTCAGGAGAAGACTAACGGGGCCCATTTATTCTGCATAGAAGCTGTTGCTCTATGCGGGGAGTATAGATTTATGCCCGGAAAACTGCAATACCTTCTGTGCGTACTCCTTCTGTGCAACATAAGCGCAGGATGGCGTGACTAAACAGGATATTGAAAATCCTTCAATTTATCGGCAGGTAAAAAATCCTAATCCTGAATTTTTTCCTGAGGATGGGAAGAAAACCCTGCCGTTCTGCGAAAAAATTCGCAAAAAAGCAGCTGGTTTTACCTTGAGAATGGAGTTCCAGACTCTGGTGGCTATGTCCATTTCTCGGGGGGAACGTAAGCGGCGTCCACCTGAATTACGTCGGCGCGCTCTTGAAGCTGCGCTGCAGGCGTTGTGTCATTACTACAATCCATTGGCTAATCGTGTCAGCGCGTCTCTCACAACGATGAGCATACGTTGCGGGTTAGCAACCGAAAAGAAGCGCTTATCCATAACTCGCCTTACGGGCGCCCTACAGTTTATGGAGACGCTGAAGCTGATCACTTATACCACTGAGTACGATAAAACTATTGGCTGCAATATTCCCACGGATATTACTTTTACCCCCCTTATGTGGCAGGTTCTTGACGTATCTGAAGAAGCTGTAGCTGCTGCACGACGTGGTCGGGTGGAGTGGGAGAATCGCAAACGAGAGAAAGCTGGCCTGCCACGTGCGGGCATTGATGAGCTTATCAGCTCAGCCTGGAACTTCGTTCGCGAACGTTTCCGTTCTTATCACAAGGAACGTAGACAGCATGGCCTTAAGCGTTACAGAGCAAGAAATGATTCTGGCCGTTCCCGGAATGACATTGAGCAGATCGTCCGGCAACAGCTGAGCAAAGAAATCCGTAACGGGCAATTCTTTGGTAGCCTCGATGCCGTGAGGAGAGAAATTCAACGTCGGGTGAAAGAACGGATGGTGTTGTCTCGGGGTAAATATGGCCGAATAGGCGATGACCTGGTCGTTGTTACCTGATCATACCGTTATTCATTGAACGGTAGATTCCCTCTGGTACTGGTGTGATTTACCAGTGACCAGGTGAGTTTTTTAAACCATTTAGTCAACATTTAGGCATTTTTTAATTATCCGGCTCGTTCCGGAGGTATTGTCACATCCAAACAAAAGCATAGGTCGTTTTATGAACAGGGGCGGTCAGCGGAAACTGATGCAGCAGACATCTTTTATCTTTTTCGCATACCCAAAACCCGGAGGCATTCATTCAATATCTTCGTTTGTTGAGTTATCCACATTAACTACGAGAGGGTTCTATTCTTGACTAATAGCCGAGCTTTCAGTTAACCAGTAATCGAGATTTTCGTTAACCGCGCTGATCCTTTTAAAACACCGATCACTACTCTCTTTTAAAACACCTAAAGAATTTACTATTAAAAAAAAAACCTATGCGCACACGTCCTGTGGACATGCGTATAACGACCGCCCTTGCAGCGGGCTTCACCCGCGCCGGTTCGGTTTTGCCGCAAGCGGCATAGGTAGCACCCGCTAAAGCGGGCAATTAAGAACAAGTGACACACTTAACGCTGATATTTATTGTCACTGTCGCTTTACCATTGATATACACGGCCGTAAGCGCCCCTACGGGGCACTAACGCGGAGATACGTTTCGTACCTCCCTAAGGTCGTTACGAAACCACTCCGACGCCGTACAGTGACACAGAGACGCTTTCAGCGGGTATGGCTTAACAGGGCGGAAGGTTGATTGGTGAAACCTATAAACAACGTACCGGCTACGCCGGGTCACGGCGCTATCACCAGACGTGACATATTCAGCGACAGAGAGCGCCTTTATGCGCCGTTGGCGCATTCAGTGAATGCCTGCGCGCTGCTCGGCATTCTTACGTCGTAATCCTCTGCTAAGCTCTCGATTTGGATTTCGCCACGCAGCTGCGTTTCGGTTATACCGGTGCCTTTTCTGGTAGGCTCAGGTTTATTTTCTGGCAGGATTAAAAAGGTACAATTCTCGTCTATGTAACGTCACGAACCATATGAATCAATCAGGGTATAAAAATGAACGAACCTATTTCGTTAAGTCATTATCTGGGCCTATGCCAGCGTGCCCTGGAGCAAAATAAGCCTGAATATGTGAACGATATATATGAGTTGTTGAAGGCACGACATCCTGAGTTCAGGAGTTCCTTCAAGGTGAAATTTCAGACAACACTCCTGAATCATTACCTGATAAGAGACCTGAAGCCTTTTCCCGTGCCTTCTCCAGACCTCTATACCGTTTTCACTGCCTGGGAAAAAAACAATCCTGCATGGCGTAATAGCCTTGCTGAAGCTCTAGATTTCGGCAAAGTTGAGACCTGCGCCGGTTTGCTCAAAGAATCGTTCGGGACTTATGTACACAAGGTGATGGCGAAACCCGTGATTAAGATTTGAGAGGATACGATGACTGCAAAACATGGAAGAGAAGCCTTCCGTAAAGATCAAGTAGGGCAGATATTACCTTTCTGGCGTCGGGTTACGGACTCAGCACTGGATGATTTCCTGCACCTTGTCGGATACCCGGCGGCGCTGAAACGCGCGATCGCTACAGGCCGGCTGTCTCCTAAGCCCCTTAAAGCTCCCCCGGATACGTTCTGGACCCGCTCGGTAGTGGCGTGGCATAGCTGGATGGAATCATTCCCTACTAGCTCATGTTCTCTTCCCTATGCGCTAGATTATCGGAAACCCGGAGCCAATCACTCCATGGATGCTGATTGTTTACCGGTAGCTGAGGTCGCGCAATTGATCCGTGAAGAGACTATCGATCGGTTTAACTGTGATATTTCCGATATTAATGGCCTCTCAGCTTCCAAATCGCATGACTCTGATATTGTCGACATTGATGAATTCCCGCACAAAGCCTGCGTGGAATTAGTGGAGCCGGTGTCTGCAGAGCATCTGCAGGAAAACATGCGTCACAGAGGTTTGTTTCTTGATCGAATGCGTTTCGCGGATTATCCATGGACTGAAAGACGTATTTACTGGCTAAACGAAGATGGTTCACATCATTTAGCGGCGGCACGGTATCAGGCCCGACGTCTGTGTACCCAGGTGCCACTGACAGGCACGCTGTATCGATACCATGTTAATGGCCAGATGATTGTTGCCCTGCGTAATAAATGGAATATGTTCCTGATCCCGGATAAAGATCTGTTTGGCAGCTTTTTTGATGCCATGAAGGATTTTGGGTGCCCGTTTGGTAATGGCGAGCTGCCGCACAATATGCATGACGATACGAAAATATCAGAAAAATTGTGCGTAATCTGGCTGGAACGGGGAGCGCGTAAACCGGATGCGGTTGCCCGCGTACTCACCCTTGCTGGTTTTCCTGACTTTGGCTTGCAGCTGGAGAGTCTGGCCAGAAGAACCGGAGCATTTAGTCGCTGATAAAAACAGGACTTCCGTTATGAGAGTTCTTGCCTGAGAGAGCCTGGCTGAAGTACTTTTCAACGACGGCCAGCGCATAGCTGATGTTCAACCCGGTCATGTTGGTATTGAGCGCTCTCATCATCCCGGCATTCACGTATTCCACACTTCCCTGAAGACTGCCCTTGTAAGCTTTTGACGTCACAATTGTCAGCTGAGACGGAGAGCTCAGCGCGTCCCTGCCAGCAGCCAGGTCTTTTTCCACCGCCCGCAAATACACAGGCGAAGCGGCGATCACGAACCGGTCATCTTTCCGGTCCTGCATCAATGCCTGCAGGGAACGGCACCGGCGTTGGGTCGGTGGATTTTCTGTCAGTTCAGCCCAGAGAGCCTGGTGACAAAAAGGCATCGCTGCAAACGTTGCCTCATACGGGATTATCGGGTCTGTGACATGGAGCAGGCCGAGACCGGCAGAGATAACCCAGCGCTCACACCCGGTTATGCGGGCAGTCTCTGCCGCCCTGTGCCAGTGCTGGCCGGTATACAGTTCGCCGGCGGCGATAGTCGGGTTCAGTTTAATTGCCAGCTTCAGAATCTGCTGCCAGCTTTCACATGCCGAAGCGGCGTCATCTGCGGCGGGGAAAATGGTCGTGCCGGCGGACACTGTTTTACGTCGAGTACAGGTTGTGATGAGGTGAACGCTTCCTGGTATCTGACTCATTTAAGGTTTCAGCTTTCCCCGTTCTGCCACAATTCAATGATAAGTCGCGAGGGCTCCTGCCCTTTGCGCGGTTTCCTGGTCCCCGTGAATTCGACGTCGGTCAGCGGCATATTGATGTTCGCAATATCCCCCCCGGAGAACAGATCTTCGACGATGTAATTCATCTTCTGCGTGTTCGGTACGGCCATGAACTGGTAGCCGGCTACCTCAAAAGCACTCCTGCAGTCCGGCCTGAGCCCGTATGCGGCCATCGCGCTGGCTGTCAGCTCGTCACGGGCAGCCATCAGCAGGGTGTTTATCGCCTTCAGCTCCCGATCGCAGGTGGCCATCAGCTGGCGCAGCTGCGTCAGAGGCGCGGAACCATATCCCGCGGCATCAGCCTGATCGGCGGCTGCGCTGACGGCGGCCAGGGTTCGCTTCAGGTCGGTGTCGAAATCAATGATGTGGGTGACCACGTCGGTACACTGAAATCGTTTCTTTTCTTCCGGCCCGGGCTGCCAGCGGCCCCCCAGATGGACTATCCGATGCTCCAGGCTATCGTGAAACTCTGCGTCCTTCCCGTATTGCATCGTTTTACGCCTCCTCATTCACCTGAACACCGACGGCCACGCCGGCATTCAGGCACTGGTGATACCAGCCGGCAACCTGCAGGGCATCGCCGTCCAGGTACACCCATCGCCCGCCCGCCAGCGTCAGCCGCAGGACGGTGGCGCCATTGAGGTGCACCACAAAATCGCCCCGGATAACCTCGTAGTCGTGGCCGTCCAGCGCAATCAGTACCGGGCCATTCGCGGTGCCCGGCCGCTGCGCCAGGACACTGACGGTGGTTTCGCGCCGGCGCACCATTTCGGCTTCGCGTTCGGCGGCCAGCAGCGGGGTGGCCTGGTCGCGCCCGGCCCCGGTCAGCTCGACGGCCAGCTGCAGGTTCGGGGCCCGCAGCGTGCGGAGCAGACCCGCGGCTTCCAGCCGGCGGCAGGAGGCGCGCAGGTTCGGCCCGTACACCGGGGCTTCCCCGCTCTCTTCCAGTACCCGCTCAATATCCCGGGTCGCCACCGGTCCCGGACGTTTCTCATCCAGCGCGGCCAGCACAATCAGCACCCGCCGCTGCAGCGGCGAAGGCCGACGCGCATTTTTCACATCGGTCATTACAGCTGCCTCATGGTCTGGATTTCGTCAATCATCAGCATCAGGCGCAGCCTGTCCGCATCGATGATTTCCGGGCGTGCGTTTGCCGCGACGGCCAGACTGAACCAGAGTGACAACACGGCAAAGGCCTTTGCCTGTTCGAGCTCCAGGCCAGTGCCGTCGAGGAGCTCCGTTCTGGCCAGATGTTTTCTGATTGCGGCTTCACATTCGCCCGTCAGGATGTCATAGGGGAGTGAAGTGTTCTGTTCTGGTTCCATACTGCACGCTCCATCTGATAATGTCCGGTGAAAGTAAAATCATATCATGAATGCTTTAAGCCTTTTCTGAAAAATATCATATCAGATATCATTTTCTCAATTATGATAAATATCACACTCAGTATGATTTTATGTGCAGTGCTTAATTATCAAATCGACTGCGTGCTTTCCGCCGCGCAGATCCGAAAATATGCTTACTCGGAATTCATTTGCTGCTCATTGATGACGCCCCTTGAGTGGAGTTAACATACACTTCTGAAAACCGCGTCATTTCCCGTATATCCCACAGTGTCTAAACGAAACTGAACCAGGCTAATCCATGAATCCCTCTTTGTTAACGTTCTTCACAAAACACCAGTGCCCGGACTGGAGCTGCCCCTCCTGTCATTCGGCTTCGCTGGCCATCATGCCGGATACCTTTCATTCAGAAGCAGTCCCGGAAACGGTGGTGCGCTTTCAGGAACCTGATGGTTGCCTTGAAGACATACGTCTGGTGTTCTCCTGTCTGCTGAAATGTGAACGTGCACGCTGTGGGGCGGTGGTGGCTGTCAGCGGTACGGGGGAAGTTCAGCCGGCACATGATAAGGATGAGGAGGAGGACGGAAATCCGTATTTCAGCCTCTTTCAGGCCAGAAGCTTTATACCTGCGCTTTCTGTTTTTGATCTTCCTGAGCAGTGTCCACGTAATGTCGCTGAGCCTCTGAAGGAGTCATTTGCACTGTTTCCGGGTGCCCCCGGGGCGGCGGCGAATACAATACGAATTTCGCTGGAGCAACTGATGGACGCCCTCGGCGTGCAGGAAATGCGCTCCCTTCATAATCGCATTGTGGCGTTGCCGGCAGAGTACGTGGAGCACAGGGAGGCCCTTATGGCGATAAAGTTTCTGGGTAATGCCGGTAGTCATGAGCTTGATCGCGTGACGACGCTGGACATTGAACATGCTTTCTTCATCATCGAGTTTGTGCTGCGAAAAATTTATGCGGGCTCGACTCAGTCGGTTCGCCAGCTGATTAACCGACTGACGGCTCAGTTTGATCCAAACTTCGTACCGCATAATGATGAGCGTACTGTTTAACGGACGTGCCGAAACGCCAGTGGGCACAAAGGCCACTGGCGGGAGGAGAGGGTGAATATCTGTTGACATTCACCCTCGGTTCGTGTAGCTTGCAGCTCTTACTTTAGTAGAGTAAACTTTCGGCAAATGGCGTCCACCATTTTACCGATACTCCAGAGCAGCAATCTCTTTGCTGGCGTGACCCATAGTGCCGAAACGGCAAATTTCGACACAATGAGAGTCTTCAGCCAGGGCACTACAGCCCACACCACCGCAGCAGTGAGTCCCACGTAAGCCAGCAGAAGCAGAACGCAGAGACACGAGCTCCAGTATTGTTTCTGTCCGAAGTGCCCACAGGCACTGACGGAAAGGTTTTTAGCGGTGGTGAAAATCGCCAGAACAAAAGCGATTTCAGTCTGGAATGGGAATAAAACCGTTCCCTCGGTGTCTTTCAGAAAGTCCATAAATTCTCCTATGGATGGTTGTTGTTAACACGAATGTGTTATTAGTGATCATCTTCTTGACCTCAGTTTTTTGGTAAATGGAACCCAGCGCCTCACGTATGTGAACGCTTTGGATACCGTATAGAATGTTGTCTCTCCGGGTGCTGCTATGATGTATCCATTAACTTCCTCCTGATTGCTGAACTGATTTTAAGCTTGTCACGGACGCTCCCCGAAAAAAAATCCAAAAAAATCCAGGCCGGAATGACGTTGATCATTCTGGTTGGAGTCAAAAGGATTTCAGGGATGGAGCGGGACGGAACAATGCTATGAGGTTATTTTAGCAGTTATCGAGCGATTGTCAACGCGAAATTATCCACAAATATCACTATAGCATGATATTACCAGCCTAATATTAGCAAAAAGTGCTATCCGTTGTTTGGTGCATGTCTATTTTCCTGCGTATCCGGGCAACTTGGCGAATACAATTTTACTTTTTTTGCCCCCTGCTCCCTCAGAGTACCGACACGAACGGATGTGCGGCCACGGCCTGCCGGCGTCCAGTAAGCAGCGCTTCTGCCGTTCCCGCTGACACAAGCATTTTCGTACACGTAAAAAAACAGGCCCGTAATCTGGCCTGTTTGTTCAGAGCTGTGACCTCAGGGGATAAAATCACTACAGAGCAGATGGACCTTATCCTCGCTGAGGATGCCGGACGTCATGGCCGCGAAACGGACCGGATCGCGGACGGTACCAAAACTGCCAAACTCCGCGCGGAGCTGCTGCAGCACCTCATCCGGCAGTTCACTGGCCGCCTGCAGCACCAGATCATACGTGTTACCCGTGCCGGCCGGACTGTCCAGACGTCTGCGGCTGGCGTATGGCAGGTATTTATCCAGCATTTCCTCGGCAAATTTGTAGGCAACCCCAATTTCCAGCCCCGTAGTGACAGGCTCAGCTTTCGGGTTGAGTAACAGCACGGCACCGAAACAGGCCTGATAAAAGAACTGTTCCCAGGAGTCATAGCGCCAGCCAATACACAGCCCAAAGTCGTACTTTTCTGAATACTCAGTACCTGCGGCGAAGGTAATGATACCGGTTGAGGGCATGCCTGCCCGCTCACGGTTGTGGTCGTAGAAAGCCTGACGACAGATACGGACCTCATCTGTCATTTTACCGAAGCGATTCTGTGCCTCGGTAAGCAGCAGATACAGGATCGCCTCGCGTGTATTGTTGGCCTCAAGGCACCATTCACGGGGAGACAGACACAGGGCTTCAGGGGCCTGAGCGAGGGTAGCTTTCAGCCCGGTCCGGGATGCCTCGTTTATCCCGCTGACCTCATCGATCATTCGTTCAAACAGTTTCATGACCGGAAGGTTGAGCGTCATGGACTGGGTGGCATAGCGCATTCTTCTCAGAAGCTCTCTGAAGGTACCATTTTTCAGGCTGGCTATAACGGCGCTCTCCCAGCCCGGCTCGCCTTCTGCCCATTTTATGACATCAGCGCTGTTGCTGTAGATACACAGGTAGTTGTGGACCTTAGCCGGTGCGGTTTTCAGCACGTAGTCGAGACTGTTAGGGTACATAGCGGTGTACACCGCTATGCACGCCTCCAGCTCTTCTGCCACACCATTGCTCAGCAGTTCGGTCATCAGGGTACTCATGGCGCCGTGTGGGGTAATGTATTCACGTGAACCTGCTAAGGTCAGCACCTCAATAAGCGCCTCCCGGGTCGCCGGCGATAACTGATCGCCTGTCTGCGCGACCAGTTTCTCCGCATGCTCCCGGCGCAACATGAGCTCAATCTCATTCAGCTTATGCAGACCTTCAAGCGTCCAGTAAGTAATACGCTTTTCACCCTGTCCGTTTTCAGTCGAGAACGTCCGTTTTTTCCTGGAGCGTTCAATGGCGGTTTTAACATTCATTGTAATTCCTCTTTGACTTTAAAAGTGTTAACTGAAAATAACCGTGCGCGAACGGTTTAATTTATAACTTCAAAAAAATCCCGTGAGGGATTTGTGTAGAATAGCAAAGGGAAATCGTTACGCAATAGGGCCAGAGACTTTATTTTCTTACTTTCACTCAAGATCCGAAAACTCATTGTTCCGGATCTGCCTGCCTCGCCCCGGCGCCCCGCGGCCAAGAAGCACAAGATGTAGCGGTATCATTAGCTGCCAAAGGCGCTATATGTTGTGTTATTGCCCTCCCCTGTGACCCGGCGCCCCCCGCCAGAAATGGTCGTTGCGGGGCCCGCTCTGCCGTGCCACACTTCCGGAAAGTCGTCTATACGCCGAAACTCGGATCAGCCGGAAACGGGCACCTGGTAATTTAATAACGTTGTTATTTGTCTGCTCATTATCAGGTGAGTGATTATCATTTTGCGTGATAATGCAAAAGGAAGGGATGACGTCAGGGCAGGGATGATTTCAGGGTGGGACTATTTTTATGGGAAGGATTGCAGAGGGAATACGTGGACGAACAAAAACTTTTTGATGAGCTGAATGAGAATGGCCACCGGTTCGTGTGGTATCTCTGCGAACCTGGTCTTGTACATCCGGACGGGATCTCCCCTGATACTCAGTTCATCGTTGATCTGAACGGGAAGGAACTGGCCCGCCGGTTAAACATTCATGAACAGCCAGAAGATGGCTGGCGAATCGACGCCTGGCACGCCAGAGATTTTGGGGGGCTGCCGGAAGGTGCTCTGAAGGTGGATTTGCATCTGCTGTTAACCCGGCTCCTTATCGGAGAAACGGGTTCGATGTTTTCGCGGCCCTTATTCCTGTCCGAAGAAGAGTGATCATAATGGTGGGCGGGATTTCTGTCACTAAAGGTGAGATGTAAATGGGAAGTATGAAAGAACTTTTGTATGAGCGGCAGGAAGCGGACGCATTGAAGTGGATCAACGAACATTTTCCTGATGCTGAGGAAGGAACCCCTGAATGGGAAATGGCCGCACAGAATTACAGCTGGATGATGGATGATTTAGCCGAACAGGCGGAATGGCAGTGGTTTCAGGATTCACTTAATGACCTTGACGACCGTTACATCCATGCTGCCCGTGAACTCGATGAACTGAAAGAGCTGTCTAATTCAGCGCAGGCTGACATTGTTTTCCGCATGGCTTATGCCCATACCGTAACAGTGATGGAAGCTTTTCTGATGTACTCTGCACGCGCTCTGCTTAATGACGCTGAACACCTGAACCGTTTCTATTCACGTATTGCACCCGCGTTCCCGAAACAAATAAAACAGTGCAGGTCAGTTGTACTCAGGAATTCTCAGCAGACTAAAGAAGAGCTTTCTCTCAATGATACTGATCTGCAGCGTCGTACTGCCCAGTTGTTTGTTAGTCAGCAAACTTTTCATAACTTAGATAATCTGCAGAACTATTTCTCTTCGGTCCTTGGATTGCCGTATGAGTGGCCTTTTGCCCCTCTCAAATACATTGTTGATACCCGGCAGGATTTGGTGCACCGGAACGGTGTCAGCAAATACGATGAGCAAGTACATATCGGCCGCTGGCAACTGGAACGAGCTATTCGTGATATCCGGGCATTTGTAGACGCGGTGGCTCTCACCTTGCGCCGTGAAACGGGGGCAGACGACACGCTGCCGGTTGTTCACCTCAGGGATTCTTTCTGATAACTGAGTAACAAAAGATACTGGAGATATCCTATGCTGCCAGCCCTTACCGGCAATATCGTCCCCGCTGCTGTCTCTCAGCTCCCAGTGGCCATCGACTACCCGGCTGCACTGGCCCTGCGCCAGATGGCTCTCGTTCAGGACGAACTGCCGAAATACCTGCTGGCTCCGGAAGTGAGCGCCCTGCTCCACTATGTGCCAGATCTTCACCGCAAGATGCTGCTTGCAACCCTCTGGAATACCGGCGCGCGCATTAACGAAGCCCTGGCGCTGACACGTGCTGATTTTACCCTGGCGCCGCCCTACCCTTTCGTGCAGCTGGCCACACTCAAACAACGGAATGAAAAAGCCGCCAGAACGGCCGGCCGTTTGCCCGCCGGCAGTCAGCCTCACCGGCTGGTCCCGCTTTCCGACAACCAGTACGTCAGCCAGCTGGAGATGATGGTGGCCACGCTGAAAATTCCGCTGGAGCGGCGCAATAAACGAACCGGCAGAACGGAAAAGGCGCGTATCTGGGAGATCGCAGACCGGACCGTCCGCACCTGGCTCAGCGAAGCGGTGGAGGCCGCAGCCGACGACGGGGTGACGTTCTCAGTGCCGGTGACGCCCCACACGTTCCGGCACAGCTACGCCATGCACATGCTGTACGCCGGCATTCCGTTAAAGGTGCTGCAGAGTCTGATGGGGCATAAGAGCATTAGTTCGACGGAGGTGTATACAAAGGTGTTTGCCCTCGATGTCGCCGCGCGGCATCGCGTCCAGTTCCAGATGCCGGAAACCGACGCCGTGAGCATGCTGAAAAACCTGAAGGTATAAACAGGAAACGTCAGGGAAAATAATTCCTATCTGATCTGCCCGGGCAGTGGACATTTCTTCCGACTATGCCGTTTCGTCCAGGGTGGTGAGGGTTTTCCACAGCCCTTCGGCCTCGTGAAAATCTTCGTAGCAGCGGCGCAGGCACTATATGTGGTGTCGGTCGCAGCTGACGGAGCCACGACATGTTGATTATCCACAGATTCGGGGGAGAAGTGCGGGATAACTGGACAGAATCACCGGCACGTCCAATGTGATGAGAGGGTTCCAACCATCATCAGGTCTGCAACAAACGTTGAACCCTAAATGTAGACTGGTACTAGATGAATCATGTGTAATAAATTTGGACAAACCATGAAGAATATCCTGATTTAATCTGGATAAATCAAACATCACAACCTCGCTGGATCATTGTTAAAGCAAAAGTGGCAAGTTCTATCAGTTTAGATATCTCCTTCGCGTTCTCATAACGCTTATATGTTCGTAAACTAATACCCAGTTCTTCTGCCGCTCGCTCTTGATCCCAGTTAAATCCACGTCGCCATAGGCGTAATTCAAAACCACTCATCATAACCAGCTCAAGTGACATTTTGGCACTTTTGTAGCATTTTTAAACGATTATGTATACCCTTCCCTGAAAATTCTCGGCGGGGATAGTGGCTCGGGGATTGAACTCGAGACTATCAGTTTACCAAAGTACAGAGGTCTTGATCTGTACGTATATCCGGCTTTGAATACCCAATAGATGTTTTAGGGGTATCTATTGGGTATTCATTGGGTTTATCATGGATGTACAATGGATGTATGGTGATATACTGATTTCAATTGACAACTCATCTGACCTGGGTTAGAAAGGTGTTCTATGTACATCCAAAAGGTATCCCTCGTGTATCTTAGAGAGATTCCTTGGATATTTAACAGGAGTCAGAGGGATACACTATGCCTATTATTACTAATGCTCATCCTAAGGGTGGGGCTGGAAAGACAACATCATCTGTGAATCTCATAGGTGAGATGGACTGCGATGCGCTCGATCTTGATACGCTTACAGGCCTTTCAATTATTCTGGGGTTGCGCCCTAGTAATAAACTCATTTCAGTAAAAGTTCCCAAAACTGTTGATGAGCTAATAGATATAATGACCCCATATAAAAACAGCGAAAAAATACTGTTTATCGATTGTGGTGGTTTTGACTCTGACCTTACTCGTACTGCTGTTGCGTTTGCTGATTGTGTAATTGTTCCATCCAAAGATTCTCTTACAGAACGGATCGGCCTCATGCACTTTGACGGAGTTCTCGATGAGATAAGCACTATCATGGATAAGGAGATAACTGTGCATCTTTATCTCTGCAAAGTTAATCCTAATAAAAAGAATTTCCCAAAACTTGAAGCAATTATTCCGTCTTTCAAACACATAAAACTGATGAATAGTCGAATCTCATCACGTGCTGAATTTGAGGAAGTTATTGAAAGTGGTATGGGGATCACTGAGACCGTTCATGGGCGAAGCACGGCAGGGGGAAAAGAAGTTATTGCGTTAGTGGATGAGATTAAGAGCTTACTAATGAACTCAAGTCAGTAGATATCACTTGTATACCTATTGTATACCCATGGTGTGTTTATCGTGTATTCTATGTGTATATTATGGGTACTTTATTGATACCTTTAGAGCATCCAGGAAATAATTATGAGTAAGACAAATTTTACTGAGCAGGCAGAGAAACTTAAGAGCTTGGTAGGTACTGCCCGGTTAACAACAACACCTTCAGTAGCTGTAACGAACGCTCCCTCTGATGTAAACCAAGGGGACGCCGCTGAAAGTGAAATACCAGCTGCAGCTAAGGCGCATCATGAAGTTGGCCAGCGCATCGAACCGGCCAAAACAAAAGCTAAAAACCTCAAAGCTATACCTATCTCATATTTTGATGCACATGCTGATCTTAAAGCTACAAGTAGGACCTCACTGGATTTCAGCTCATATATTATTGAAGCAATCAGAGAGAAACTTGAACGTGATGGCGCCTTAGGTTGAATGCGGTGTATTCAACGGATACACCATGAGTATTCTTTATGTATCCATGTGATATTTGATGGGTTCCTTATGAATACCTGATGTATATATTTCTTGAGGCTGAGTCAGATAGGTTTCTCAGGAAGTGTTGATAGCAGTATAAGTCTCCGAATTAACTATGAATACACCAAGGATTCCCTTTGGATATCTTTGGTATATTCGTTGTGGATCTGATGTGTATCATTTGTGTGTCTTTAGTGTACCTTTGGTATCAAGGGTATTACATTCGAGCTTTTGGAATGTCACTCCACCGAGTAGTATATGCCGGTGATAGCAACTCCCGCTTCATCTGCCAGGATTGGGCTGTTCCTCTTCCAGCAAACCAGACCTTCCCCAGTCCTGAGTGATTAATGCCATCGATGACCTTCATCAGTTGTTCTGAGTTATGATGCGGCTGTACGTCGTCAAACAGCTGTAGCTGGGCAACGCCTGCAGGTGTAAAATCGTTGAGCATAACGCCCGCTTTAGCATAGCGACGGTCATCGAGCCAAATATGCTCAAGAGCCCTTACAGCAGCGGCTATGATGTCTCTTGTGTCGCGCGTGGGGATCAGCAGCTTCTCGCTTGCAACGTTGCCGTAGTAAGTTTCATTGACGCTGAAGGGCGATGTTTTGATAAAAACAGAGATATGCCTGCAATGCTGGCGTTCTTCCCGGAGCTTCTCCGCAGCGCGCTCAGCATACTGACAAATTGCCTGGTGCATAGCGTCATACGTCGTTATCCGTTCCCCAAAACTTCTGCTGCAGACGATCTGTTGTTTCGCCGGCGGCGCGTCTTCGAGAGCAATGCAGCTTTCCCCGTTCAGTTCGCGGACAGTCCGCTCGAGAACGACAGTGAAGTTCCTGCGAACAAAGGCAAGGTTCGCGCGGGCCAGCTGCAGCGCGGTCGTTATCCCCATGACCTGCAGTTTCTTTGCGGTCCTGCTGCCGACGCCCCAGACTTCCTCGACTGGCTGAAGGCTGAGTAGCTTTTCTGTTCTTCGGGGGTTATCGCGAGTCAGGGCCAGGACCCCCTTAAACTGTGGCCATTCTTTGGAAGCCCATTGCGCTGATTTTGCTAAAGTTTTGCTTTCTCCCAGGCCAACGCCAATCGTCAGGCCCGTAGAGCGAAGAATATGCTCGCGCAGCTGCTGGCCATATTCTTCAAATGGCATGTATCGGTCGATGCCGGTGGCCTCAACAAAGCATTCGTCAATTGAGTAAGCCTCGACTCGGGAGGACATTTCTTCCAGCAGCATCATAAATCTGTGACTGAGATTCGCATATAGCGAATAATTACTTGAAAATACGTTGATTTTTTCAGTAAATACCTGTTCCCTGAGCTGAAACCACGGGGTGCCCATTCTTATGCCCAACGCCTTCGCGGGCGCGTTCCTGGCGATAACGCATCCGTCATTATTGCTGAGGCAAACTATTGGTTTTCCACGTAAATCAGGCCTGAACACCGCTTCACAGGAGGCGTAGAAGCTATTCACATCCGCGAGAGCGAACATCTCAGCCTGCATTCCGTGTTTTATGGATAAACGCAGTCACAACACCGAAGATCTGCAAATGCTCTGGCTCTGGGTACAGCGTCGGGTAGGTCGGGTTCATCGGCTGAAGGGCGATACGGGGCTTCAGCAGCAGACGTTTTACTGTAAATTCCCCGTCGATTTCGGCAATCACGATATCACCATGTAAAGCTTTTTCAGCTTTATCCACGATCATCAGGTCACCACTGTGCAGGCCAATGTCATTCATTGAATCTCCCAGGGCTCTGACGAAGTACGTGGAGCTTTTGCGGTGAATGCAATAATCGTTCAGGTCCAGTTCAGCGTCGGTGTAATCAGCAGCCGGGGACGGAAAACCTGCCTGACAATGCTCGGTAAAGAGCGGTGCGACAAAGCTGGCCGGGCTGGTAGCCGGTTTGGTTAGCTGTAACATACATACCCCATTTATACTGTGTTTATATACAGTATAACGAAAGGGAAAAGGAATTCCATCATATTTAAGTAGCTCAAAATGAGTTACTTAAGTGACTGTAAAAACACTAGTAATATTTTTGTGAGTGTTTTATTTGTCTCAATATGAGTTAAATAAGTGGCTCTTTATGATTCACAATGTATAATTATACTCAATCTGAGACAAATGAGGGGTCTGAAATGGTTAATATCTATTGTGATGATGGTTCTACAAACGTTAAGCTGGCGTGGTTTGCTGATCGCGAGCTGAAGACTTTCGTTTCTCCCAATTCTTTCCGGCATGGCTGGAAAGTCGACTTCAGCGGCGCGGTATTTAACTACCAGGTTGGTGCCGTGAAATACACCTGGGACAGTATCAGCCGGGATGCCGTCTCTACCACGAACGTGGAGTATCAATACGGCGATATGAATCTGCTGGCGGTGCATCATGCTTTGCTGAATAGCGGCCTTCAGCCCCAGGATGTCATGCTGACCGTTACGCTGCCGTTGAGTGAATACTACGATCAGGATTGTCAGAAAAATGAACTTAATATCCGGCGTAAAAAAGAAAATCTGCTGCGGGAACTGGTCCTGAACAGGGGCAGTGTGTTTACCATCAAGGATGTTGTTGTGATGCCGGAGTCTCTACCGGCGGCATTCACGCGCTTATCAGTACTCCAGCCCGGAGATGGAGAGAGTACGCTGGTTATCGATTTAGGCGGAACGACACTGGATGCCGGTGTCATTGTGGGGCAATTCTCTGATATCAGCGCGATTCACGGAAATCCGTCTATAGGCGTGTCTCAGGTTACCCGTGCTGCTCAGGCTGCGTTGCGTGTGGCAGAAAGTGAGACCAGCCCGCTGATCGCTGACAAGGTCATCCGTGGAAGAAAAGATCGTGCATTTCTGAACAGCATCATTAATGATGCATCCAGAATTGACTATGTTATTGACAAAATTGAAGAAGCAATCGTGTCTCTGAGCGCCAGAGTTATCAGCGAACTGACTCACTTCCGAAACGTAAACCGCGTCTTGTTGACCGGGGGTGGGGCTCCACTGATAGAAGAGGCGATACGTCAGGCATGGCCACTGGCGAAGGAACGCATCGAGGTAATTCATGATCCTCAGCTGGCCCTGGCGCGTGAGATTGCCCTATACCAGAAAGAGGACTGACTGTGCCTGCCGGCAAATATTCGCTCTATCTCTACAATGATGACTCCCGGGATATACAGGCCCGGGCCACCATTGAACGGGTATCACAGCCGCTGCGGGGCGAGTTTCTTCGCACTGTAGCCATATCCGGGGGCATTCTGTATCGCATCGATGTCCGGCTTCCTGCAATGCTGACATCTCTTTATCTGGAGCAGCTGTGCCCTGAAACCTTTATGGGTGTGCTTGCTCTCCTTTCCGGGAGTGAATATCTGCAGGGCAGGGGGGAAGGGAAACAGCTGCCCTGGGTACAGGGAAAATATACCGGCACACAGGAACGTCGGCGTTTCAATCTGATCCTGAACGAAGGAGAAGATGCTGACAGATTTACTGCGTTGCTGGATGACGCTTCGAGCCGGCAGCGGGGTACGTTGCTGAGAGAACTGGTTATCGCAGGTTGCGTGTTGCATGAGTTCGATAATCGTTTCCCACGACTGATATCCAGCCTTCCGGTGCCGCCGGGCACACTGGCAGAGCTGCAGGAACTGGCGGCGGAGCTGTCTGGCCATGCAATTGCCCCGAACCAGCCGATGCCTGCAGAGCCGACGCCGGTCATCAGGGATGAGGTACCGTCTTCCGGTACTGAAGTCACCCGGAATAATATGAAAAAGATGTTCTAAATACTGTGGAATGATGCTTTTACTTTCAGTTCTGGGAGTGATCCCGAACTTTATATGGCACTTTTCCTCGCTTGTCGTCACGTTGAGGCAGGTAGCATGGGCATCTATGTTGTTCCTGGGCTGCACGCTTGCGATGGAGCCAAAAACAAAACCACAGAAATAATATATTTTATCCGAGTGGATAATTTTAAGGCCCGCTTTGCGGGCCTTTTTATTGGCAAGGATGAGTAGGCTGTCGCTAGAATCGCCATATCGTATAAGGATTGATTATCGATAATTGCGCCAGAACCGTTGCGCAATTATCGGTCTGGTATATGAAATCAGCACCCGATCAAAATTTTCATTTTTTTTGCATCCCATTGACAATTCTCTCAAGCCTTATGTGGCGTGGACTTACGAAAAAAGTACTCCGCCGAACCTTATTTTACCGTCGAAATCAATACTTGTACTGAATGGAATCGTCACTAGAATAATCAACATATACCCAATATTTTGACGCGGGGCACTATATGTTGGAGACAGTGGGGCTTTCTGGAGGATAAAAAAAAGCCCGGGTGATGAGGCCAGGCTTTTTTTTCGGTAAAACGTTTGAGCGCGAACTCTTCCGTTTGACCTTCGTCGCATGTGTTTGCCAACGCTTTAAAGAGTAACAAAGGATAAGGCTGACAGACAAATTTATATCGGTCGAGTTAGCAGCAATTGAGACAACAGCCTGATTTTTTGTTGGTTTTAATTTGTAAAAAATCCATCCTCCTGGTGATGCGGGAAGATAGCCCAAACCAGTTCAATCCGCATGTGTTTGCCAACACATACGCTGCAAAGGAAAGCCCAGGGGCTTTTGCGGAAGGAGAGAACCACAGAGATAAAATGAATGTCAAACTGGACACTTCTTTTAAAACTGATGCAGCCTGTCGTGGTCATTATTGTGATCATGATGGAATACTGGAAGTCAAAGTAACTGTCTTCCGGATGTAACGTAAGGCCCGCTATGCGGGCCTTTTTCAGAGTATTACTCATCTCACCAGACTGTGTGGGGATAGCTATTGTTGTTTGCGCTAACGAGCGTTGCCACGGCCTTTGCCCGAAGGGTTACCCGTTGTGCTGGGCAAGTTACCACCGTGTAATCGCTCGATGAGGGCGTCGTTGTCATCAAGGCTTGTACGAATCTCCGCTATGCTTCCTGAATTAACCGACTCCACAAAATGAATTAGCTCAACAGAAGCTTTCGCACGAAGCGTCGGTTCTTTGGCTAACTCACCCAGGATTGTCTCAACATAGGTGAGGAATTTTGGCCAGTCATTATCTGACAGAGGTCCTTCAAATTGGCCAGAGCGTTGTTCCAGTGCCTTTTTTATATTCATGACATGCTTCCATATAGTTTAAGAACGTAACTTTCCTGAATATAAAGATTTTTTGGTGTCCGGGATAGTCGCCTGGTGCAGGCATATTATCTTCACCGTGCCTTCACGATAGCCTGGCGGTGCCGAAATAAAGGGTTCGCAAGCCGCCATCCTCACCCGTTCTCAAAATAAACGCGCATTCAGCCCGTTTATTTCTCCGCTGCGGCTTCCGGTGTCGCCCTTTATTGCGTCCCTGTTCGCCAGGCTGTTGTTTCGGCACGGCAAAGAGAGCCGGATGACCGAGGAACGCAATATGTTCAGACTGACCCGAGTTGTACTGAAAAGTGGCGAGTTTTCGCTGTTTATCAATGGCCATTACCTGGCTGGCCACGCCAGCGGCGCAGAGCAGCTGCAGGAGATGGCCGATAAATTGTCCCGATTACCGGGAGTGCAGGCGGAAGAGGTTGTGTGGCCAGAGCCCCTGGGAGATGACCAGAGCTGGGCAGATATCGGCGCCGCGGCTATTCAAAATGTCTTCCCGCGCTCAAGAGGAACTGCCGGTGACCTGGCGAGCCATCTTCTCCAGTATCCCGCAGACACGTTGTGCCTGAGCTCGCTCTGGTTTGAGGATGATTTTCTGTCCCTCGATGACACGCTGACACCCGATGAAATTGCGCAGGCGATGGATGTGGCCGATGACAGGCATGACGCCTGTATTGGACTGAACTGGGACTCTCTGCAGGCGGCCATCGATTACGTAAAAGGAGACTGAACCCAGGGTGTACGCCAGTAGCCGGCGTACACCGTTCTTCAGCTGCAGATGACATGACCCCGACTCTCTGAAGGAGGTCGGTTCCCTCCGCTATATGCCGCCTGACGGCGGCGAACTGTCCACGCCGTGCCTTCACTGTAGCCCGGCGGCGTCGTCCAAAAGGGTTCGCAAGCCGACATCCTCACCCGTTCTCGACATAAACGGCGCATTCAGCCCGTTTATGTCTGCGCTGCGGCTTCCGGTGTCGCCCTTTTTCCCTCCGCTGTTCGCCAGGCTTTAGTGGCGGCACGGCGCAACCGGCGCCGCATTCCAGAGAGGAGTAAGGTTATGTCACGTTTTATTCATGGTGATTGTGTGCAGGTCATGTCCCGTTTTCCCGCGCGGGCGATCGATTTTATTCTCACCGACCCGCCGTACCTGGTTGGCTACAAAGACCGGACTGGCCGCACGCTTGCCGGCGATAACAGCAGCGAATGGCTCCAGCCCGCCTGCAACGAGATGTACCGTGTGCTGAAAAACGACAGCCTGATGGTGAGCTTTTACGCCTGGAACCGCGCCGATCTGTTTATCAGCGCCTGGAAAGCCGCCGGGTTCCGCATTGTTGGCCATCTTGTCTTTGCCAAAACCTATGCCTCGAAATCCACGTTCGTCGGGTACACGCACGAAAGCGCCTATCTGCTGGCAAAAGGCCGCCCGCAGACGCCGGCTAACCCCATCCCGGATGTGATCCCCTGGAAATACACCGGGAATCGCCACCACCCGACAGAAAAGCCGGTCTCAAGCCTTTATCCGCTGATTGAGTCCTTTACCCGGCCAGGTGGCATCGTCCTCGACCCGTTCGCCGGCTCAGGATCAACGTGCGTCGCCGCCGCCGAAGCCGGTCGCCGCTATATCGGCATCGAGCTGATGGAACAGTACCACGCCGCCGGAGTGAGCCGGCTGGCCCAGGTACAACGGGCTATCCGGATGCCGGCAGCCAATGACCCGTCCTACTTTCCGGAGGTCGCTTGAATTACGAAGGACTGGAGACGCTGCGCGCGGACGTGGCCGCGCTTTCTAACGGGATGTGCGACCTCAGAACCACGCTTAACAGAATGGAATCGCAGTATCGCTACGATGCCGGCACCCTCGCCGAAAGACTGGCTTCCCAGACGCTGCGCCGGATCAACGGGCTGTTTCTGGAAGCCTACCGCGAAATCCTGACGCTGGATGAAACATTCCAGGACTGACTCACGACGCCGGGCGCTGCCCGGCTCAACAAAACAGAGAGAGACGAACATGTTTGGAACCCGTGAAGAATTAACCGCAGAGCTGGACAGAATGTTTACCCCGGACGAGCCGCTGGCGCTCCTCGTCTGGACGGCAGAAGCGGTACGTTTCGCCTGTGAGGAGGATAAGCCCACCGACGAAGAAACCCTGCTGCTACTGGAAACGATTGGATCAGTTGATATGGAAATTTACCGTGAGGAGGGCATTACAAACACGGGGACACGTGAGGTGCTGGGCACGCTACGGGAAAACGATAACAAGATGGTCAGTGTGCCGGCAGCAATCCTGTTGCGCCTGCTGAATAAGCTCGAGAGTGACCTTATTCATGAAGAAGGGCTGGCCTGGGAGAATGGGCATCCTGCTTCAAAGCGGCAGGTTCAGGCGATGGATGATGTTCACGCCCTGAGAGTACGGCTGGCTGCCTGATGAAAATGCCGGGGAAAATCCCGGCTTGTTACCCGCCGTGCCTTCACTATACCCCGGCTGCGAGGTCTGCAAGGGTTCGCTTCGCCGCCATCTTCACCCGTTCTCGCCATAAACGGCGCATTCAGCCCGTTTATGTCTGTGCTGCGGCTTCAGGTGTCGCCCTGGCATTCCACGCTGATCGCCGGGGTGTCGTGGCGGCACGGCGCAACCGGCGTCGCATCTCAATGAGGATTTTTATATGAGCTATACCGTCACGAATAATCAGGCAGACGTTCTGACAAATGCACAATTTCTCGATCTGTTCTGCTATGTCATGCGCGCGGCTGAAAGCCAGCTACAGCCCGACGTCTTTTCTATGCCGCAAGGGACGCCGTGCCTGGTGATTGAGGGGCAGGGCGAAACCCCAACGATTTTCTACCGGGACGGGTGGCCACTGGCCATCAGGATACCGGAGTCCGGATATTTTGCGGTGCTCAGTGGGATCAACAAACCTGTTCAATGACGCCCGACCGCAGCCCGCCGGGGCGGGCTGTTTATCCCGTTTTTCTTCGGATGTCGTTTCACTCCGCATCCACGGGCCCGGTTGCCCGGGCCGGGATAAAATCCGTGTCGCGGCGGGTAACACCGTGCCTTCACTTTAGCCGGGCCGCTCACGCTGCAAGGGTGCGCTTCGCCGCCATCCTCACCCGTTCTCACCCGGAACGGTGCATTCAGCCCGCTCCGGGCTGCGCTGCGGCTTCCGGTGTCGCCCCTGCATCCCTCGCTCGAAGCCCGTCTTTTGTGGCGGCACGGTGTCACCCAATTCCGGCGTGGCGTTGAGAGAGGAGAACAGGCATGACTACCCCTGCGGTTTACGTTGGCACATATCATAAATACAACTGCGGCAGCATTTTCGGTAAATGGATGAAGCTGACAGATTTTGACGGCCAGGACGACTTTGAAGAGGCCTGCCGGCAGTTGCACAAAGGGGAGGCTGACCCCGAGTTTATGTTCCAGGATTGTGAGGGCATTCCGTCACGGTTCTATTCGGAATCCAGCATTAACTGGCACTTCATCGAAGGGTACAAGCAGGCGGTAGACGAGGGGCAGAGCGACGCGTTTCTGGCGTGGGCGGACTATTCCGGCCGGTGTGATTATGCGGAATTTATCGGGGCTTATTACAGCGAAGCCGACAGCGAAGAAGATTTTGCAATGAGCCAGGTGGATGATCAGGGCTTACTGGACCAGGTGCCGGAGCCGCTGCGCAGCTACTTTGACTATGAGGCCTACGCCCGCGACCTGTTCAGCAGCGATTTTGTATTTCATGACGGCTTTGTCTTCAGCAACCACTGACCAGCTGGCGGGGGAAACCCCGCCCGGAGAAAACGATGAAAATTACCCCGGAAACCCGTGAAATTATCAGCCAGTACAAAGCCCGGATCAATGCACAGCGCCGGGAGCACGGCCTGAGTGCGCTTAATACCGCGCAGGTGATAGACGAAATATGTGACTATCTGCGTTACCAGCCCGCCGTGTATATCGGCGGGGCTTATCTGCGCCAGTCCGGACGTGAGTGACAGCCGGCAGGCGGTGGATGCCTGCGCCTGCGGCGCCGCATTCCCGGTCGCCGCCTGGATGTACTGTCCGGCGCACCTGCCAGTAACGGAAATATCGCTGACGCTGGCCTGAATATGTCGGATACTGGCGGCCAGTAAAGGTGAAATCAGCCCACTGCCGGATAGCTCGTTGGTGGCCGAAAATTCAGGAGAATCAGTATGTCAGAGTTCAACATCGCCAGGTTTTCGAAAGAAGATCAGGACAAAGTGAACGTTGACCTTGCCGCGTCGGGCGTCGCGTACAAAGAGCGAATGAACCAGCCGGTGGTATCGGAAATAGTAAAGCGTGAGCAGCCGGAGCAGCTTCGGCAGTATTTTGACGAAAGGCTTAAGCATTATCGTAAGGTGGCCACGCAGCTGCCGAACGGAAACGATCCAAAATACGCGCTGATGGCCGAAGCCAACAAAAAATAGTGACAAAATGGCACTTTCTCAGATGTCCGGTGGCTGATTTATTGCGCGACTCCGGGCGTCCGGGCGGGCTGTCATGCTACGCACAGAGCCAGCAAGCTGTCTCTGCCCGGGCCCAAAAAGACGGGCCAGCGGGTTTCCATCCCATGACGCAACACCAACCCCGCTTGCAGCAGCCGTTCCGGCTGCGCCGCTCAGTCGCGCCGTGAACGTCGCTCCCTGCATCCTGCCGGTAAACACAACGGCCACCGGCAGGACGTAAGGGGCAACGTCGTTTCGCCGCGGCTCGTCGCCGTTGCGGCGGTGGCCTGCCCTTTACCTCCGGTGTTATCCCCCCTTTAAGCCCCTCTCGCCTGGGCTGAGACAAGCACAAACCGTCTGGCTGTCCAGGTACTGCTGAAGCACGGCCGCAAAAACTTTTTGCCTGGAAACACAAAAACTTTTCACGTCCGCCCTGGTCATCTGCGCCGGCCCGTGCTCGTTGACGCCCTTGCGGCGAAGGTTCTCAAACGGGTGATGGTTCACAGCCCGGTTAAACCGGCTGCCCTCCGCAAAACGTCAACACCGCGGCTCCCGTAACTCAACGGGTGATGTTCTTTAAAAACTGGAGAGAGAAGCATGCACGAACAGCACTTACGCACGTACCAGGTGGCTTTCAATGGCCGGGGTGAGAAGTGCGACATTCCGCTGCATACGCGGGTGAAAGCCGTCACCGCAAAAGGAGCCATCAGGGCGTTTAAAGAGATGTACAAGCCTGTCGCCGGGAGTCTGCTGGGTGATCCCAAAGACATTACCGAACAGGTGCTGAGAGAAGAAAGAGAGGCGCAAGGCACCGCGCAGAAATGAAAAAAGCAGGGGAAACCCCTGCTTGTTCCATACCGTCATCCCCCACGGATTGAACGGCTTCATTAACAGCCCAAAGGAGTTAACGAAATGACATTAGCGATTCTTCCATCTTCCAACGCCACTGTAAACCCTGCTCACCATGCCATCAGCGAGGAAGTTCACGCGCAGAACAGGGCGGGCGACATTATCCCGTCCGTTCCGGTCGAGCGTATCGTCGCGCTGCGTGAAAGCGGCGTGGATGACTTTATGAAGGGGATTGCCCTGCTGCAGGCCGCACAGAAAAAATTTATGGAGGCCGCCGGTCGCGACTGGTTTTCCGGTATGGGCAACATCGTCCAGACAGCGCTGGCAGGCTCTGCCGGTGAAAAAGAGGCCGGGCATGCCCGACGGCAGGTCTGCAGCGCCGCTGACCGCGATATCTGGGTGAAGCTGATGCGTGATACCGGCATGTTTACCCTGATGAGCGGGAAGCAGCGAACGCAATGGGATAACGAGTTATACAGCGAAAATTGCCCCGAACTGACGCTGGATAACGTCCTGGCGACGTTCCGCGAGCTGAACGCCTCCAAAGACAAAACCTTTGAGCTGGGCGTGATTGACGTCTTCCGGTCGCTGTCCTGGGATTACAAGACCAATAACCCGCGCTATCTGGGTAAACGCATCATCATCAATGGCGTTGTGTCAGATTTTCAGGGGAAACACTTTTCTGTCCGAACTGACGGCCAGGATAAGATAAACGACCTGGCCCGTCCGTTCTGGGTGCTCGATAACAAACCGGTGCCGGACTTTCGTGTCTCCGAGGGCGCTAACCTGAGCGAGTTCATTCAGCAGGGCGGGAGTGACAGCCTGGGAGAGGTACTGACCTGTGAATACTTCACGATCCGGGCTTTCAAGAAAGGTTCGGCGCACATCACTTTCACGCGCCCGGAGCTGGTAGACCAGGTGAACGATATTATCGCCCGGCATTATCCGGGGGCGCTGCCGGCTGCCTGACATGCCCGCGCGGGGGGAAACCCCCGCCGTTGTCTGCCCGCGCGTAAAACCCCTGCCTGCGGCACAGGGCGGGGCCGCGCTGACGCGCCGCCGCCGCCCCTGTCCGGAGGGATGCCATTTTTCTGCCGTAAATTTCCCGGGTTGTTTTCATTCTGCGTTTTCTTCTTTCTGCTGTCTGTCCGGTGTGCTTCGGGTGTGTGACTCCGGGCGTCCGGGCGGGCTGTCATGCTTCGCACAGAGCCAGCACGCTGTCTCTGCCCGGTCCCTCCGGGACAGCGGGTTTCCATCCCATGACGCGAGGTCAACTGCTGGCTTGCAGCAGCCGTTCCGGCTGCGCCGCCCTGTCGCGCCGGGGACGTCGCTCCCTGCATCCCGCCGGCAAACAACAACGGCCGCCGGCAGGACGTAAGGGGCAACGATGCTTCGCCGCGGCGCTTCATCGTTGCGGTTGTGCCCAGCTCATCCTGTCAGAACACTCCCACTAAGTCCCATCGCCGGGGCTGAAGAAAACACAACCCGTGTCGCCCGTCCAGGGTGAAATGCACGCCGCGAGCGGCGCCCTGGACAGTCGCCCCGTGCCGTGTTTTGTACGCCCTTGCGGCGAAGGAACTCAGCGGGAGATGTGACACCTGCGGATTACCGGAGCTGCTCACAACGGAACGTCAACACCGCGGCTCCAGAATCTTGCAGAAGATATGGGCTGAAAACCGGAATGGGGGAAAACGAAGTGAGTAATAACACGCTGACGCTTATCAGGCTGATTGATATCGAGACAGCCTTACGGGAGCACCTGCATGAGTCATCCGTGGGGGTACCCGGTACCGCAAGCTGGAAAATCACCTGGTCTGTTGTACTGGAAGTGAAGGGGTTTTTCCGCAACTGCGCAATCAGGACGGCCTCACATCTGGAGCTGGTTGACGATATCGAGCGCCTGGTTCGCACCATCGATGACTGGGTATGGATAGTTCATTTTGTCCCGCGATTGCCGGGAATTTACTTAAGGAGTGAAGGGATGGCTGAAGCAGTCATGAAGGCGAGATTACCGGAGGGGGAATTTACCCGTAAACAGGCTGAGGCGGTTGCAGCGCAGTACGGCAATGTGGCTATCGAGGATGACCAGGGCACTCATTTCCGGCTGGTCGTGCGGGATGCCGGAGGACAACTTATCTGGCGCAACTGGAATTATGAAGCAGATGCCGGGGTGTGGATGAACCGCTACATCGATACCAACGGTCAGGTTATTTCACAGTAAGAAGGTGCCCTGTCGGAGCAGCAACTCCGCAGGGCGCAGACAATCATCAATCTCAGAGGAGTATCAACTATGTCAGTAGCCGAGTCTAAAGCAAAAGGCATCAAAAAAGCCAGCAGCGCCGAAACCGCTGCCGTGAAAGCCGCGCTTGAAAGCGCACAGATGGAATTTATTCCGCTGACCGATCTCGTTATCTCCCCGCTGAACGTGCGCAGCGTCCCGTACCCGGAGGCCAGTGTGCGCAGCCTGGCAGAAACCATCAAAGCGGCAGGTCTGCTGCAGAATCTGGTGGTTCACTCTATGCCTGGCGGTCAGTCAGGTGTCGCAGCCGGAGGCCGTCGCCTGACCGCGCTGAACCTGCTGCGTACTGAGAACAGCCTCCCGGAAGATTACCGGGTTGCCGTGAAGCGCGTCCCGGAAGAACTGGCGACGGTTGTCTCTTTCATTGAGAACTCCGAGCATCTGGACATGCACCCGTCCGAGCAGATCGTGGCGTTCCGTGACATGGCGGCGAACGGCATGACTGCTTCTCAAATCGGAGCCACGCTCGGATTTGGTCACCGCCACGTTCAGCGCATGCTGAAGCTCGCTAACCTGGCCCCGGAACTGGTCGGGATGCTGGCTGCCGACAAGCTTAGCGTTGAACAGTGTCAGGTGCTGAGTCTCGAGGATGACCAGACTCGTCAGGTGGCGGTGTACACCAGTGTGAAAAATCGCTGGTCAGACGCTCCAGCTTACCAGTTGAAAAGAGAGATTACCGAAACCGAAATCAACGTGAAGTCACCTCTCTTCATGTTTGTCGGACGTGAAGTTTACGAGGCCGCCGGGGGCATTGTGCGTGAAGATTTGTTCTCCCAGCAGGAAGGGGAAGGGACCGCGGAGAAAGCGCTGGTTGAGCGGCTGGCGCAGGAAAAGACCGAACAACTCGCGGATGAGTACCAGGCGCAGGGCTGGGCGTGGTCCCTGGTGCGTAATACCCAGGTTGTCAGGCATGGCGAAGACGGAAAGCTGTATACCATTCTGCCGGAGCCGGATGCCACCTACACCGACGAGGAAGATGCCCGTCTGGATGTACTGAATGAAAAGCTTGAGAGCACGGATAACCACGACGATGAAAACGCCCTGCAGCAGGAACTTGAAGACATTATTGCGGCGGCTGAGTACCGCGCCTGGACGCCGGAACTTCGGGCCTCCAGCGGCGTTGTAGTCTGCTTCGACCATAACGGGCTGAATATTCAGTACGGGATTCAGCGTAAAGCCGATTTACCAGAATCCGAGCAGCAAAAAAGTAAAAACGGTGTCACTGATTTTACAAGCCGCACCCCGGACGCTGCCGAAGGGATCAGTCTGCCGATGCTGACGAAAATGTCCTCAGAACGCACCCTGGCGGTTCAGGCGGCGCTGATGCAACAGCCCCAAAAAGCGGTGGCGCTGATGGTGTGGCGTCTGTGCACAACGGTGTTCGCCTACGTCACCACCACGCCTCATCCATTCCGCTTGCAGGTGACCGTATCCCACAGTTCCCTGACGGGAAATGCGCCATCCGGCAAGGAAGGCAAAGCCTGGCTGGCACTGATGGCAGAAAAATCGCGTCTTGCGGCACTGCTGCCGGAAGGCTGGGAGAAAGATTTCACCACCTTCTTTGCACTCGATGGCGACGTACTGATGTCCCTGATGGCCTTCTGCACGGCCTGTTCGGTGGACGGGGTACAAACACGCAATATGGGGCATACCTCCCGCAGCGACCTCGACACACTGGAAACGGCAATCGGCTTCCATATGCGCGACTGGTGGCAACCGACAAAAGCGAACTTCCTGGGTGACCTGAAGCATGCGCAAATCGTCGAGGCGCTCAATGAAGCCGGACATACAGGGGCGGCACTGGATGCCGCGAAAATGAAGCGAGGGGATGCTGCAGATCATGCCGAGTCCTGGATGAAGAACGATCGCTGGGTTCCGACCTGGATGCAAGCCCCCGTCAAACCAGGCAGTGAAACGGCTGTCACGCCGGAGGCTGAGGCCGAAGTGATCGAAACCCCGACTGAAACCCAGACCCCGGCGCAAGCTGCCTGATAACGGAGACGCCGCCCGCAAGGGCGGCGATAAGGAGATACCCATGATGACGCATACCCCTGAAAACCTGAAAACCATGCTGCCGTCCGAATTTGAAGATATCCGCGCCTCCGGCGAGGCGTACCGCCATGCGCTGACCAGCGCCGTGATTTCCTGCCTGAACGTGCCTGAAAACTGGCACGTCAACGGCGAATACCGGGGCGAATTCGGCGGGATGTTCCCCGTGCAGTGCCGCTTCACGCCGCCGGATGAGCATTACCACCTGTGCCTGTGCAGCCCCGGCGAACTTAACCCGGAATGGCTCATCGTGCTGGCCTCTCCGAACGGCAGTTACATCCGGATCGTTAAGACGCTCGGTGCGTTCTGGCCGGAAAAAATAAACAAGGTGCTCAGCCTGGCTGACCGGTGCCGGTGCCTCGATTACAGTCTGCCCGGTACGGCGGCGATCCTCATCACGGAGGCATCCGCATGATCCCGAAGCACATGGCTCTGGTACCCAAAAACGATGCACGACGCGCCGCGATGTTTGCGATTCTGGATGTGGAGAAGCGACACGAACAGGGGCGGGCGCAGGCCGATTATCCCTATGCCCGCGCATTCTTCCGTCACCTCATGGGGAGTAAGCGTATCACCCGGAAAGAAATTAACTTCTTTGCCGGGGCGATATCCGACGAGAATCTACGGGGGAACAAGGAGCGCTGGGCCAGCGCCATCGATACGCTGATTTCAAGCCAGGGGAACGTCTGCTATCTGCCGCTGGGGATGAACGATGCCCGGCGAGTATTCCCTGAAGTGTATTTCAGCGCGCAGGACAGGTTACAGAAACGCGCAGAACTGAAGAGCAGCCGCTATTCCCGTCAGGCAGAGAAGGAAGAGAGCCATCATGAAATGCGGTACCTGGCGCGGGTAGGGCAGGCCAAAATTGATCTGGCTTTCCAGACCCCGGACACGGTGAGCAGCTGGAGTTCACGCTGGACACAGGCTGAGGTCAGCGAGTACGACCTGGAGTCCATGTTCTTTGAGTGGAGTGGGCGCTTCCCGGAACTGGCCGAGATAGAGCGCTGGCAATGGCAGAATGAGCCGCTCTGGGCGCTGATGATGGCTGTGAACGATGAGGCTAAAAAAGCCTCCCCGGCGGAACGGGCGCTGGCACGCTGGATGGTACCGAATAAACTGACGCACAAGGCCGCATAGATGAGCAGAAAACCTAACCCTTACAGGGATGAACTGAATCTGGCACGTAGCCAGTACCGCAGACTACAGACCATGATTGCATCTCTCAACAGAATGGCTGAAGAGTGGGGGGACTGGCATGCTGGACTGGAATGTGACTTTAACTTACTGGTTGAAGCTGTAGAGCCACAGCTTAAGGTGATGGATGAGCAGATTAAGGAGTGGAAGGACGGGATAGGCGATCCCAAAGATTAAGCTTCCTTGTTGAGCGCCGCCCTCCGGGGCGGTTTTTCTTTCTGGCATCTCATCAACGTCCACGCCCTTCAGGGCAAAGCTTTGCTGCGCTGACGCGCCGCCCGGCTTCATCCTTGTCAGGTCTCTGCAGTGTTGTTTTTTCCTCTTTCTGACGCCTGTTTTTTCCCTGCACCGGCGGGGATTCTCCTGTCGCTTCCCCGGGAAAATAAACACAAAGACGTGACAGCTGGCCCCCTTCGGCTCCCCGCCCGTTCCGGTCGGGTCGTCGAGCCCCACTGCGGCAAGGCCGCTGCGTTGCAGCAGCCAGCCTCCGCCGAACCCCGCAAAGGCGCGGGTTTCGGGCTATCGCTAGGGTCTGATGGCTGACGTCCAGGTCAAGGGCCGCAGCTGGCCGTGGGCCAGCAGCATCACCGCGCCGGCGATGCCGCCGCTCTTAGGACGCCCCGGCGTTTCGCCGTGTCGGGTGTGTGCATGACGCTGCCAGTACGGAGGTTACGTTCCGGTAGATTCAGGCGCGGAGGGCTGGTCGTAGCACAGTCGACTCGCTTCTCAAAGGGCCGCTTTGCTGCCTCCTCACCCGTTCGCACTCGCCCGTGGCTCGCTTGCGCTGCGGCCTGCGGGGGCTCCCTTTGTTCGCTCACTGCCGGTGCTACTTTGCCCTTCGCCGCGACTGAATCGACCGAAACATGAGTAACCACAGAACAGGAGAACTGCCATGCACACACAAAACGTCAACGTCAAAACCGCCACGCCAAAATCTCCCAAAACATGGGGGCAGGGCGAAAAGCGCTCATCCCTTCGGACCGATGGCTTTGTGCGTAATATTCACTCGCGCAACCCTTTCGATGTTGTTCGTGCCGACAGTCTGATTCAGCGGATGGAAAAACAGGCTAATGCAGGATGTGGCCTGCATTACGAAATCTATGACGCGCGTTTGTTGGGGCTGGCGCTGGATTACCTGTGTGAATTGCCCCTCAAAGACCGCCCGGTATTTATCGGTGCTGCATCCTTACGCGGGATAACCCTGACCCTGGCCGAAGAGCAAAAGGCCAAAGACGCGTGCGACGAACTGATGGCGATGATCCGGGCAGAAGATTAATTAGTGTGGCCTGCCTCTCACCAGGCAGGCTCTTAACCAGGTAACACAGGGCAGAGATATGATCACATACATTACCGACCAGCGACCGGGGGAACCCGATATTTTGACCGCAATTAAGCGCGGCGCGCTGGAGATTCGCGACCTGGCAGGGACTGTTCTGCTGAAAATTGACGCGCCAGAACAGGGGTGGACACACGCCAGCCTGACCGCTGTTCAGCCCGTGGAAGCAAGAGAAGGGGCTGAAGCCTGGCTCAGTGGGCAGTGGATTGGCTCGACCGAAGTTTAAAGGAACCTCAGCGAATGAATACTGAAAAAATGCACTATGCGAATTTTATCGACGCCCCATCCCGTGAACTCTCTGCCATCGCAGGGCGTATGAATGATCAGGTCGGCATTGTCCATATCAGTGACAACAACGACCGGGCAGCACTGGCGGCAGATGCGCTCTGGCGCTTTGCCGAACGTACCGGGCTGTCGCAGGATGGCGAATCCGTGGAAACCGTCCTTGTCGATTTCATGGCCGATATGTTCCACCTTTGCAGACAAACCGGACTCATCACGCCTGAGCAGAACCTTTTCACCGGTATCATGGCCAGCGCTGAGATGCATGCCGAAATGGATGAGGCCGATTCTGATGACGAGTAGCGCACTGCCGCAGCTGCGCGGCCTGGATATTCGCATGCAGTTTGCAAAGGCAAAAGTGATGCGGGTTATTGACAGCAATAAAGCGGAACTGGAAATGGCAGATGTTCTGGAGAGTGCATATTTCTCTGGTTTCCTGGACAGTTGTGCCGCGAAGCAAACGCCACCCTGTATGTTTGCGGACGAACCGGTACTGCTGGCAGCGTGGGAGGATGGATTCCACTCGCACGAAACCTGAAAGGCAGGGAAGTGACGAACACCGTTCTGGTGCTGTCGATACCAAATAATACGAGCAAGGTGTTTCTCTTGGGGAAACACTTTGCTATAATGTTTCTCAACGGGAAACAGGAGACTGATGTGATAAAAAGCTGGAAGCATAAAGGGCTGCAGAAGCTCTTTGAAAAAGGGGATATCAGCGGTGTTCAGGCTCAGGATGCCGAACGCATCAAGCTCCGGTTGCTGGTTCTTGATGAAGCAACGTCCACGGATGAGTTTCGTAACTATCCGGGTTTCCGTTTCCATCCCCTGAAAGGAGACAGAAAAAACCTGTATTCCATCACCGTCAGGGCAAACTGGCGCATTACATTCGAATTTACCGACGGGGATGCTTATATCCTCAACCTGGAGGACTATCACTGATGGCTATGTTTAATCCCCCGCATCCAGGCGGCCTCATCAATGAGTATCTGGAAGATAACAAGGTCAGTCTGCGGATGCTGGCAAAAGAATTAGGTGTTTCTGCGGCAGCGCTCTCTAAGGTGGCCGCCGGAAAAACGTCTGTCAGCCCAGAAATGGCTGTTCGTCTCGAAGCTGGCTTGGGTATATCGGCCAGACTCTGGCTGTCGATGCAGTCAGCTTGTGATCTGCACAAGGCGCGTGAAACTACGGATGTTTCCGGGGTTACGCTGTACCCGGGCATCCGTGAAGATGCCGCTCCCTCGTTTGCTGAAAAGCACTGAGGACAATCGCCGTTGCTGCCCTGGCGTTGTGGGCGGCAAACGGCCAAAGCAAACGAGATGATGGCGCCTGCGGCGCCATTATTCGTTCTGGCCACCTGCAGCTGGTTGAGCAGAGTGTGTCTCTCCCCTTTCTTTCAGTGTTTCTTCTGCGTCTTTCTCTTCATCCTGCTGTTCCCGATCCTCCTCATCTTCATTTCAATCAAAACAAAGACAAGACAGCTGGCCCCCTTCGGCTCCCCGCCCGTTCCGGTCGGGTCGTCGAGCCCCACTGCGGCAAGGCCGCTGCGTTGCAGCAGCCAGCCTCCGCCGAACCCCGCAAAGGCGCGGGTTTCGGGCTATCGCTAGGGTCTGATGGCTGACGGCCAGGTCAAGGGCCGCAGCTGGCCGTGGGCCAGCAGCATCACCGCGCCGGCGATGCCGCCGCTCTGAGGGCGCCACGGCCGTAGCCGTGTCGGGTGTGTGCATCCTGTTCTTTCGGGATGGCCATCACCCGGTAAGTCTCCCGCGGAGGGCTGGTCGTAGCACAGTCGACTCGCTTCTCAAAGGGCCGCGTTGCTGCCTCCTCACCCGTTCGCACTCGCCGTGGCTCGCTTGCGCTGCGGCCTGCGGGGGCTCCCTTTGTTCGCTCACTGCCGGTGCTACTTTGCCCTTCGCCGCGAGAGAACTCACCGAGAGATGGATTAACCATCGAGAAGGAGAAAACCAGGATGCACACACAGAACGTCAACGTCAAAACCGCCGCTCAAGAATCTACCGAAAGATGGGGAAAAACCGTCCCGGAGCCTAAAACAGCAAAGCTGATGGCTCAGGGCGGGGCAGGGTTCAGCTATGCCTACAACGTCCTGGCAGACCTGAAAGATGCGGGGGCGTCATATACCCGCCGGAACATCATCGCGGATATGTTCCGCCGTCTGGGCGTTCAGTAACCCCTATAAACTGGCGGCAATCGGGCCGCCAGTCACCACAACCAAAGGAGAAAACATGTACCACAACGCACAAGAGGCTGTTGCCCTGGATATGAACGTGACCGCAGAGGCTGAGCGGGCTTACTGGTTATCCCGCGAACCGTCTTTTATCACCGCAGCCGTTGAAATTACCGTGACGGCTTTTCATGAAGCAGCCGGAATGATGCAGCCGCGCAACTGGCGCTGTGACCAACAGCAGGACAGCGAAACGTTCATGCTGGACATGATTTGTGAGGATGTGACGGAGATTTTTGCCCGAATCGGCTGCCGTTATTTCAGCTTGTGCGATTACAGCAACCTGAACCATGCCGCGATTGTGGCGAAGGTGAAAGAGGCCAATCCTGATCTGTTTACCCAGGACCAGAAATGAAAAAAGCAGGGTTTCCCCTGCTCAATCCCGCCGGATTACACGCGACCAAACGACTAATCCGGCACTCACTAAAAGGAACCACTATGAACCACATTAGCGAAGCATCAATTGTTACACCTGTCAGGCCGTCTGTCCAGTCCTCCGGCATCGAAACGATGCCGCGCCGGAAGCAGGGGCGCGTTAATCATGCGGATACTCCGGCGCAGGAGATCAACCCGCGCTTACGTTCCCGAGTGCGTCACATTCTCCATTGCAGCAAAAAGGGGCGTTCTGTTCGCGTTCCTGCAATGCGCGGGAGTGAGTGGGGCGATTTTCTTCGCGCCCTGGAAGTGAGCCGCGGTATTAACTGACAGCATGGCCGCCCCGGAGGGGGCGGCCAGAGGAACAAAACTATGTCTCAACTCAGCTTTGCCGATTTTTTTAACAGCGTAAAAGATACAAAAAAGCCAGAGGTTCCCGCGCTGGCCATATCAACCAAACATCCCGCGACTTCGTCGCACCGGATGATGAACATCGACACGGCGCGGAAGCAGTTCGTGAGCGTATTCCAGCGTACAGCGCGCCACTTGCGCCGCTGGGACGTGTTCAGCGATTTTATTACACTTGCCGCCAGCGAGCTTGACCTGGCGCGGGTAAGAACGGCGGAAAACATCGAGCGCAGCCGCAAAATTTGCGCCCGCTATGATGCCGCCGATATTCAGAATCTGCATTCGCTTTTTGGATTGATGGTGATGGCGCTGGAGGCAAAGTTTCACGATTTCCTGGGGGCGATCTTTATGGAGCTTGAGCTGGGTTCCGGCGATATGGGGCAATACTTCACGCCGTACTCTGTGCAATCCCTGATGGCGCGGATGTTGATGCCTGGTGTCAAGGACACCATCCGGCGGGAAGGGTTCTGCACGATCAGTGACCCGGCAAGCGGTGCGGCGGGGATGTTGGTCGCCTATGCGGAATGCCTGCTCGAGGACGGGTTTAATCCGTCTGTACACATGTACGGAAGCTGCATTGATATCGACCCCATAGCCGCCGATATGGCTTTCATTCAGCTTTCCCTCCTGGGGATCGCCGCCGAGGTCGTTACAGGAAACTCTCTTACCCTGGCATTCAGCCGGGTTCGCTATACGCCAGTGTACTACCTCAATGATTTTGAGGGGAAGCTGGCTACCCAGCGGCGCATTAATGCCATGCGCGAGTTTATGAATTTGATGCAGAAAGCCGCGTAAGCAGATCGGGGAAGGGGGATCTCCTGCCCTCCCGAGTAACCCCCTTTCACTACCGCGCCCCTCCGGGACAGATACGGGAAGCGCTGGCGCGCCTCCCGGTATTCTCCGCGCCGGATGGTGCGGATACTGGCGGCTCCAGCGGGCGATTTCATTCCTGCAGTGATGACTTTTCTTTCTCTCTCTACGGAAAACAAGAAAAAGAATAACGACAGGGCAGCTGGCCCCTTCGGCTCCCCGCCCGTTCCGGTCGGGTCGTCGAGCCCCACTCCGGCAAGGCCGCTGAGTTGCAGCAGCCAGCCTCCGCCGAACCCCGCAAAGCGCGGGTTTCGGGCTATCGCTAAGGTCTGATGGCTGACGTCCAGGTCAACAACTGCTGCCGGATTCACCGTCGCTTTCACCGTCCCGGCAAAAAAACTCCGGGCCTTTAAGGGCAGCCCGTAATTCGGGCTGAAACTTCATTCTGACGCTTCCCAGCACTCCGGCCAACCTTTACGCGGATGGCCGGTCGCAGCACCGCCAGTTCGTCCAGAAATGGGTGAAATATGCGCCGCCAGAAACTTTTCACCAGGCGCTGTAAACTTTCAGTCGTCGTTCCTTTATGCCCTTACTTCGTCGTGGCTCTTTTGCTGAGCGGTGAAGATGAGGCGTATCACTGTATCCATCCGACGCGATTTGGATTTTTGATCCGCTTGTCAGCCAGTAAGGATGCGATAGAGGAACTTAGAATGGCGGGATTGTCTGATGACTTCTGTCACATTGTCAGATGTTTGTCGGATGAGTGTTGTACATCGATGGTCTATTCTGATGCTGATTTAATTGAAGGGGTTATTGTCCAGAATTTGCAAAAACTAATTCCGGCAGGATAGCAAGTGGCCTGCCGGTAATTTTCATGACCCTGGCTGGTTATTTTTTTGAATGTTTTTTTCCTTCTCCGAATCAGTCTTACGAGACTGACGCTTTTTCCTTCCAGATTCCCCGTTTATCACTGCTGAAATTGATTTCTCACTGAAGCGAAACTCCATTCCATCGAGCACCGACTTGATATCCGCAACTGTGTACCCTTTTTCTTTTGCCAAAACCAAAATACTGTCTTTCAAATTTTCCAGAGCACCCTCACGCGAGATGCGCTGGGGTGTCAAATCTGGAAGATTTTCAAGCTTTATACGTGCCTCATCTAACTGCTCCTGTGTAAAAACACTACGTACCGCCATGTCATTTTTTCCTTCGCAATGGTAAAGACACGATTTTGCTAGATTTTCACCACCATTTCCACCCCGATCACTTCGCATGACTCTGGTTTACTTCTAACCACCTAAGTGGCAAAATAGCATCAGTGATTTAAAAGACGGGACAGGAAATGTTTTGTGACCACCGCCAGCACGCTGGCAGTGATTCCCAAAACGACCTGCTCAGGGCTCCGCCCCGAGACCCGGGTTATGTGCCAAGGTTGAGTTATGTCGAAAAGTGAAAAGCGTCAGAGAGAAAAATTGGTTAAATGTCGTTGCAACGATGCGGAGTTTGAGACTATCAATATGAAGGCAGTGGCTGCCGGCTTAACGACGTCTGAGTATATTCGTCGTGCTGCTCTCAACCGTCGCATTACGGTACGTACCGATATCCGCATGATGAATGAACTACTTCGTCTGGGTGGTCTACAAAAGCACCTGTACACCCAGATGCAGCAGAACATGACGACCGAGTTAAGCAAGCAATTTTCTGAGGTACTCATCAGCATCAAGAATGCTATTAACGCCCTGGATATGACGCCGGTTCCCGTCGAGGACATTAAGTCCTGATGAACGTGATCATCCCGCCAAAGCGTCGCGATAAGAAAACCAGCTTCAGGAAGCTGGTCAACTACGTGAGCACGCGTGAGGATAAAAAACCGGATGAAGCTGTGACGCAAGAAGCAGTCCATAGCCCCGGTGCTGAGTACGTCGCTACGCCGGGATTTGGTCAGTTGGTTGATTACGTTGGACGTAAACGCACATCTCCTTCCACAGAAATTATCAGCATTTCACCCGAGGGAATTCAACGCGTTCTCTCCGGTGAAGTGCTGTGTGAAACCAACTGCTTTTCACTGGATACCGCTGCGTCAGAAATGAACCTAACTGCTTCGCAGAACCGACACTGTAAAGATGCGGTGTATCACTTTATTCTGTCCTGGCAGGGCGATGAAGACCCATCACCGGAAGCGGTGTTCAGCTCCGTGCGCTACAGCCTTAAACAGCTGGGTATGGAAGAACACCAGTATGTTGCAGCTATCCACCGTGACACGGACAACATTCACTGTCACGTGTCGGCTAACCGCGTCCATCCTAAAACGTTTGCCGCGCAGAACATGTGGAACGACGCAGACACACTGCAGAAATGCTGCCGTGTGCTTGAGCGTGATTTTGGTTTCAAGGTGGATAACGGTAGCTGGCAGATGAATGAATATGGTGAACTTCACCGTACCCGTCGCGATATGCCTTCTGCTCCGCGCGGCGCTACTAAGCGTGAAATCTTCTCAGACAAAGAAAGCCTCCACGGGTATGCCGTCCGTGAAACCCGTCAGATATTATCTGACGCGATTGAGCAGAAAAAATTTGGCTGGGATCGACTGCACAACATTCTCTATACACGTGGACTTGGACTGCGCGAGCAAAACGGTGGTCTGGCCGTTTATGACCTCTTGAACCCTGAAGGCGCGAGCGTAAAAGCCTCAGACGTACATCCTGATATCAGCCTCGCCAGAATGGTCAGAGAGCATGGCTCATATCAGCCTGCGCCGCCGGTTTATGATCCTGACCGTCCTGAAGACGGCATGCTTCACATGCAGACCTGTTACATGCCGCAACTGCACGTTCGCGATCAGGAAGCGCGTCGTGAACGCCGCGAAGCCCGTGCCATTGCGCGTGACATTCTACGGGCTCGCTATGATGCCTACCGAAACGGTTGGGAGAAGCCTGACCTGCGCGTGGGTGAGCGGTTCCGCCAGATTGCGTCACACTGCGTGGTGGTTAAGGCCAGAGTGCGTGATACCGTCAGAGATCCATTGATGCGTAAGCTGATGTACCGCGTAGCCGAGTTTGAAAAGATGAAGGCGATGGCTGAACTCCGCCTGCAGCTGCGTGAGGAACGTCAGGTGCTGAGGGAAGCGGGCGCCAGTCGACCGCTGAGCTGGAAGTCATGGGTTGAGCTCGAAGCAGGGAGGGGAGACGCCGCTGCGCTCAGTCAGATGCGCGGCTGGGCTTACCGTGAGAAACGAGCTGCACGGCAGCAGAAAAATGCCTGGCCGGAGCCGAATGCCGTTATTCATTACGGTCCAGGTGACAACGTACCAACATTCAAATCAAGCGAGCATGAGACACGCCTGCTTCGCGATGGAACGGTGAGTTATCTTCGTGACGGGAAGCCAGCTGTTACTGACTTTGGTGACAGAGTTGAGATTTACCCTGCGCCTGACGGCAAGTCCGACCGTTACAATAACGACCTGGCTGCTGAGCTGACTGCGTGGCGTAGCGGCGATCGTACGATGCTGACGGGAGATCAAAAAGCTGTAAACAGGGTGCTGTATTCCGGGGTGGTCAGGAACATGACTAAACATGACGGCCACGTATTTAAAGTTAGCGACCCGAAACTGATGGCCAGCGTACACGCTACGGAAGAAAGCCTGCGCAACCAAAATGTACAACAAGAACTGAAACTGGCTGAACCTCAATTCAGGGACGAGGAAGATTTACGGTCAGTTAACAGAGAGATACCACGACCATGAGGAGAATTAAAAGAGAGACATAAGCCAAACTGAAGTATTTAGTCGCTGATTGCACAGGGTTGAAGGCCTGTACAACCAGCTAACCTTAACAACCTGACTAGGAGGCTGCTATGGCTGCCGTGGATCCTATTGTATATTCAAAATTGTGCAAGCTTTTTCCAGAACTAACTCAACTGCAAATCACCGATACTTGCTTGTATTCAGCTGGGGCTACTTACAAAGAATCAGGTGAATTGCGGGGGGTATCTCCCGAAACAATCAAGAAATCGTTAGAAGCTGCCCGCAGGCGTTTAGATATAAATAATCTTCAATCATTACGGTTGATTTTTCTAAGCAGGGTGGTTTTGAACTGTAATACAAATTCCTCTTGCTTGGGAAAGAATAGCTTTGCACTGTCTAATTCTAACCTATCCGAATTAGACCATTTCATCACACTCGTGCCAGAGCTCTCGTTTTATCAAGCTAAGTGCGTATTTTATTTTGTTAATGGACTAACAGCGCATACTACAGCTGAAAAACTTGAATCAACTGCAGACGAAATTATGATCATTCTGGGTGCAGCCCTCAATAAACTACAGGTCTATTCTTTAAATGCCCTTCGAGTTTTAATCTTTAGCAAGCTCCTTGTTAATTTGGCTTTAGTTTCGTGTTGATCATCAAAACCACGAAATATTAGCTTTTATATCGATATATTTAGTATCTACAGCACCCCTGTAAGGGGGGTGCTGATATGATGAAAGTATGTATCATAATGATATTAAATGATTTTTAACTATTGAGTTCTTTGCTGTGTGTAACTGCTACCTGTCAACGGTAGTTTCAAATTCAGGATAAATCCTATTTAATAGCGGTCACTTACTTAATGCTTACATAACGCATACATGGAGTTGACATGGCAGCCCCAAAAAACCATAAAGGCATCGCAATCATGCTGTACATGTCTACAGAACTAAATGAAAAGCTTTCTGCATCAGCCAAGAATTCCGGTCGCTCAAAGGTGACAGAAGCGCTTTTTCGTTTAGAAGACCATCTTAATTTGTTCGAATCGATTGCCACTCCAGGGCAACGTTTTCCTGCCGGAACCGGCAGCAAAAACTAAAAGATTATCTGAGCCAGCACATTAATTGCCGGCGTTCATTTTTTATGAGTTATGCGCATTCGCGCAGGGCTTCTTTTTGCCCGAAAACGGCCTCAGCTCTTTAACAATGTGCCCGAAACCCTGATCTCAAGGTCCTCTCTTGCCGGCATGCTTAAACGGTGCGCGGAAGATGTCCGGAGGCTATGTCATGGCCAGAGTCACATCAGGGGAACCCGCAGAAATACGGGGCAGGTTATAAGCGACTGAGGCATGCATTTCAGGTCACTTATTTCACTGACGGGCACAATTCGAAGTCGGAATTGTGGGTATTACGTTCATATCCCTGCGAATTAGTTCGATACATCTTGTTCTGGAGTCACCTGCGGGATTCGCGGTGCCGGTTTCCGGATATTCAGTTTCCGGAGTGTATTAACTCTGCGTATGCACGCAGCAGCAAATGGGTTGTTAACGAGTTTCTTATTTTTCTCCCTGCGAATCAGTTCGACGTAGCCACTACAGGCCCCGGGGCGATCCGTCGGGCCCCCTGTATCTGGTGATGATTAACCCTTCAGTCAATGAAGGCGCGAACGGGTTTCCCTAACGTAGTACGCCGCATACGCAAATATGACACAGAGCAGTCTGTGCTGACCCACTCCTTGTGAGTGGGTCAGCCCGGCGTTGTTCATGCTGACTGATATTACATGACAGGCATCTGAGTGATGCGGGACGTATTCAGGAAATAACCAGGGGTTAACATGAATCTTTCAAAACGAAAACGAGAAGCGCTGCGTGAGCAGTTCAGGGGGTGCTGCGCCTTCTGCGGTAGTAAACTGCCTTCCAGAGAATGGCATGCTGAATTTATTGGAGAAGATTATGTAAAGGGCGGCATTGTGGCCGTGTGCACGGAATGCCGTTCCACCAAAGGAAGTGCCTCGCCGGAAGCCTTTCGCGAGTTGCTGTCTCAACAGGTTGAGCGCGCCCAGCGTCACAGCGTTAATTTTCGTACCGCTCTGCGGTTCGGACTTTGTCGCGTCAAAGTCTCTCCGATAGTTTTCTGGTTTGAACGTTGCGAGTCATCTCCAGCGGTCACGTTTTCTCCGAATTTAGCCACACCTCACAACCCCGCTTCCGCCGCCTGACGGCAAATTGTGTCATTTTAATTTATCTGAAGGATACACTTTGTGAACCGTTCATTTTTGCGCAGCGCATGGCTTTGCCTGGCGTTTATTTCCCCGCTGCTTATTGCTTCCTGCTCTTCATCCGACAGCAAGGGGCCCCATGCAACACCGGCGGCCGGACAGTTATGTACCTCCTGTGTCGACATTAGCGTTAAAGTGTGGAAATTCACGCCTGATGCTGGGTTTGACGTCGCAAAATTATCAGGAATGACTCCGGCTTCCACTGAGGGAAAAGCTACTGTCAATATGCAGGCGATTTTAAAAGAGGATCAGCCGACTGAAATACTAAAACGACTTCGAAAGTCAGGACGTGTTGAGTTGGTATTATATACCCATGGCATTACGACAACAGGTCAAGCTCTGCCGGTGAATGTAAGCGGAGGCGAGGGTAAATTCAGTGCCGTACTGTTGCCTGTAGCGCTGACCACTGACGCGCCGGACCTCATCCGCTTCGAGTTAAACTCAGATGTGCCGGTCGGAGGTTTTATCCATGGGGCCGCGGTCTTCAGTAAAGGTTCTTTTTCGATTAAGGAGGGTGACGCGTTGCTGAGCCTGCAAAAGGTCAGAGAAGGTTATGTTGTCTGGCTTATTACGACAAAGAATCCGGTTTAACAGTCAGGGCGGGTGCCCTCCCGCCCTGATGGTATTTGATTTTATCCCTGCAACGCAAAGCGCACTTACCCTGACCGGTCAGTGCGTTTTTCGTTGTGGCGAACCTACGGACAGCGCACGCTTTGGTCACCTTGTCAGGTGCCTCCGGCGTCACAACACCCCTTCAGACCGGCAGACTTCCCCTGCCTTCCAGCACTTTTTTCCGGTCCGGCAACGGCCACGGTAGATACGGTGCAGCCCTGAGTTATCCGGAGTTCTTTCTATGTCATTTACCGAACGGGCAGGGCTGATTCCGGTCCTGCTGCTGACCGGCTGCGCGCAGCAGACGGTTTACACCGGGCCGCCTTCCGGGAGCGTGGTAGACAGTATGCTCACGCGCAGCGCGGCCGACATCAGCGCCATGCAGTACCGGGTGCACCAGACCGGGCCCTCGGCTCAGCGTCCGGTCTCGCCTGTAGCGAAACCTGTCAAACCTCTGGCACCGGGCATCCCTGGTGCTTCAGCGCTTACGGTTAAACCGGTGTCTTCACCTACGGCCTCCGCGCCGGGTACCGGACCGGCCGACGGCTTTATCCGGCAGGCCGGTGCGGCTCCCACGCTGCGCGAAGCTCTGCAAAAAATCGTCCCGTCCGGGCAAACCGTGGTGTTTGATAAGGCGGTCTTCGCAGACACCCCAGAGCTGTGGCGCTGGACGGGCAACGACCGCTGGCAGTACGTCACTGACAAGATGCTGGCCGCGCGTGGCCTGAAGGCCACGGTCAATGAAAAGACTCACACCGTGAAGGTAGAGCCGGCACAACTCGCGCAGACAGCTCATTCTGCTATAGCTGTTTCGCCTCCAGTGCCGCCGGGGGGGCCCACTAAGGCAGCGGTCGCGGTGAAAGCCTCACCGTTACCCACCACCGGCCGTAACCCCTTCCGCGGAAATCAGGCAGTGCCTGCAGCAGTCAGCCAGACCAGCGCGCCTGTCAGGGCAGTGCTCAAGCCACAGCCCGCAGTGCGCATCTGGACGATTGAGCGGGGGACCACGCTCCGCCAGGGCTACGAGCAGTGGGTATCGCAGGAAGCCTGTGCATCCGATAAGCCGAAATGGACTGTACGGTGGGATACGGGCACCAACTACCCGATCGATTACACCCTGACGTTCCATGCGGCAAGCTTTGAGGATGCGACGGCACAGCTGTTTAACCTCTGGCACCGTGCGCAAGTGCCGTTGTTTGTCAGCGGTTACCGTCAGCAGTGCCTTGTCGTCATCAGCGACGTTCCCCCTAATCCATCTACTCCGCCTTCGCGACAGGAATAATCATGCTAAGAAAATCCACGCTCGCCGTGCTCATCTGCAGCACGCTGCTGCAAGGGTGCGCCCTGCAGCGCATAAATGAGGTCCAGCGGTCAGCCGGGAGCACTGCTGATGAGGCATCCTCGCTCATTCGCCAGGCCGCGGAAAACCGCCCGGTGGTGCAGTTTCAGAACAGCCAGTACGTGAGCCCCGTACCGCTGCCGGTTGCAAAATACGACGCGCCCCGTGAGGTGGTGAACTGCAATATGCCTTACCGGGCCGTCAAACCGCAGGACATTTGGCAGTTCAGCCAGGACATTGCGACGGTCTGCCACATCCGCACACGCGTCACACCTGACGCGGCAGCTGCTCTGGGTGGCGGTGTTGGCCAGAGCGGCTCGCCGACACAGCGTCTGGCCAGCGTGCCGTCGCCCGCACTGCCGGCCGACGGCAACATGCGCCCGCTGGATTCGTTCGGTACCGGTACCACAGTCAGCACTTCAGCACCGTCGGCCGGCACCTCGCGAACGTTCTCGGGCGTCACCTATACCGGTAACCTCGGGGGGCTGCTGGATATCGTGACTGCGCGGCTGGGTATATCGTGGAAGTACGAGGACGGGATGGTCACGTTCTTCTACCTGCAGACAGCGCGCTTTGACATCGAGCCTTCTGACGCCAAATATGCGCTCACCGGCTCGGTGGTCAGCGGCGTGTCCAATAGCAGCAGCTCAGACGGGGGCACGGGTTCCGGCAGCTCAGGCTCGAGCTCAAGCGGCGGCGTATCCGGCGAAAGCGGCACGAGCCTGAAGTCCGACGTCGCCATGGGTAACAACCTGTATGACGACCTGAAATCCACAGCGGAGAGCATGCTGACGCCGGGCGTGGGGCGCCTCGATATGAACAAGACCACGGGCACCGTGGTTATTACCGATGTGCCGGAGGTGGTGCGCCGCGTCGGGGAATATCTGACCTCTGAGAACAAAGCGCTGAGCCGGCAGGTTAATCTCAAGGTAGTGATTTACACCGTCAACACCGAAACGAGCGATGCGGTTGGCATCGACTGGAACGTCATCTACAAGACGTTGGCCGGCAAATACGGTATTAACCTGGCAGGGCCGTCCGGCACCGTGACGGATGCGGGCTCGATAAGCTTCTCGGTGCTGGATACGGCTACCGGCGCCGCGCGGCAGTTTGCCGGTTCCTCGTTCCTGTTTGACGCGCTCTCGAAGCAGGCAAAGGTGGCGGACGTGCGTACTATCCCGCTGATGACCACAAACATGGCCTCCGCGTCTGTAGTAGTGGGGCGTCAGATAGCCTATCTCAAGAGCGTTTCTACGACGGTATATTCCACGGGCAGCACCACGTTGCCGTCGCAGACACTGACGCCAGGCTCGGTGACCACCGGGACCAATATCACCATCTTCCCGAAAATCCTCGACGGCGGCGACCGCATGATGCTGAACATGTTCCTGAACATCTCCAGCCTCATCCAACTGCGACAAATCAGTTCGGACACCGAGAAGCTGGAGGCACCAGAGGTGGACTCCCGCTCCGTTCCGCAGCGCGTGTGGCTGAAACCCGGGCAGACGGTGGTCATCAGCGGTCTGGAGCAGAACGTAGCGACCTCAAATCGTCAGGGCCAGCTGTCACCGGATAATCAGATAACTGGCGGTCAGCGCTCGGGCGCCCAGACCCGCCAGTCCTTCGTCATTACTGTCACGCCTTACATCAGGTAACTGCCATGAAGATAATCAGGAAGACGCTCGCGCAGGACCCCGGCGATATTCGCGTGATGACCATCAACCAGCGCCGTTTCGTGATCGGTCTTACCTGGCAGACCATTCGCGCACAACGTAATCCCATGAAGGAGATACGCCGCGTCGGTAAGGAGCAGGGCCTGGACCTGGTGGCTGTGCGGCGTAGCGACAGTATTCAGGCCGGTTTCGCGCCTAAAACCCGGCTCAAATTGCGCGGCACTTTTTCGCTGACCGTGGCTCTGGCCTCGCTGCTTGAGGGGTGCTGCATTGCCGTGGTGCCGCTGGGCGAAGGGCCGGACGGCGCCATGCAGTACACGTTAGTCGGCAAGACAGAGCGCGGCGGCATTCACCCATGGTCCGATAAGGTCTACCCCGCAGACCTCCTTCGCCAGAAGATCATTGACCTGCGCGGCGAGCTGCGCGGCAGCAAGGGGGACTTAGAGGTTCCTGTGTACGGTGATCCTGTAATCGCTGGCGTGACCGCGCCGCTTGAGCTTGAAGCGGTGCTGGCGCCGAAGCAGTTGAGCAAGGATTTTCGACTGCGACCACTGACGTGGGGCATGACTCGGGGGCAACTGATGGTGGCCGCGATTGTGACTGCGTTAGCGCTGGCGGGGCTGGCCTTCTGGCTGCACGTTGAGGGTGAGCGGGAAGCCGCTGCTCGCGTTGCACTACAGCGCGAAATGGCCCGTCAGGCCGAACTGAACAAACAGGCTCGCTATAAGGCTGTGCTGGACAGTTTCCGACACCCGTGGACGGAGCAGCCTTCTGTGGGCTCGTTTGTCGGGCAGTGCCAGCGCATACTGGACCGCGTGCCACTTTCCATTGAGGGCTGGATGACTGTCACGGTGGTTTGTTCTCAGGGAGACGTCAGCGTACAGTCCATTCGGCGAACTAACTCAGCGGCAACAACGGAAGCATATGTGGCCAAGGTAAAAAGTCTGTTTGGCGTTACGCCGGTGTTCAGCTTTACCGACAGCAGTCAGGCTTCGTTTTCATTGCCTCAGACTCAGAAGCCTGAGGGGGATGACCCGATGGTACCGGTCGAGGATAGACTGATCCATTTCATCTCTCGCTTCCAGGCGATGAACATCGACCTGGCCGTCTCGGCGGTACCAATTAAGGACGTTAAGCAGAACAGTGAGGGTGAAGAGCTGCCGCTGCAGGATTGGCAGGAGTATCAGTACTCTGCCGAAACAGACGTCCCGCCGCGAGACATCTTTTCCGGCGCCGGCTTTACCGGCATTCGCCTCTCACAGATCACCGTGGGCATAAACACCTCCGACGGTTCCACCCGTTACAAAATCTCAGGATCGCTCTATGGAAAACGTTAACTACGCAGCGCTGATGCTGCTGGTCTGCGGCTTTGCGCACGCGGGAACCGATGTCAAAACGGTGGGCGATCTTGATCGCCTGCAGAGCGGCCGCGTGTTTTACGACGCGCAGGCCGCCTACAACAAGGCAAAAATGGCAGCGGGGCAGGCTGATACCGTTGCCGTACCGGTCGCCACCACCGCGGTGCCTGGCGGCCTTTCAGGTGCGGTGACAGAGGCCGCACCGGCCAGCACGTTACCAGTGCTTGAAAAGGTGGCGGGAACGGTGGCCACGTTGAGCTTTGCGGACGGCAGCAGCACGCAGGTGCGCCCGGGCGACAGCGTCAGCGGTGGCTATACGGTGGTGTCCGTTTCGATGCGCGGAGTGGTCATCAAGCGCGCGATGGACGGGCGTGCATTTACCTTGAACTGAGGTGGCGCCATGATGAACCTGAGTGAAAAAACCCATACCCTGTTGCCGCTTGCGCCGCCTCCAGGAGGGCGACCCTTTTCTACGGCTATCCGCGAAAGCGTCCGCTTTATCCGCGACGATAAGAGCCAGTCTCACTGCCTGTATGTACTGAACGAGCTGGACGCCAGCACCGAATTCTTTGAGCTGCGCGAGCACCTGCGCAGCCAGGGGCATATATTAGGTGTGACCTGGTGTAACCGCGAGGATCTTGAGAAGATATCGCAGCAGTTTAGCGACGGTAGAGATGATAGTTTTGAAGGAACCAGCGACTTTCAAAATTTAAACTTGGCGCTAATAGCGGAAGCCACGAAGATGCGCGGATCGGATATCCACATCCGCATTGAGCACAAGTATACGCGTGTGCTCTACCGCATTGACGGCAACCTGCTCAAGATGCGCACCGAGTCTGCGGAGTGGGGCACCCGACTGGTGAACGCGCTGTACAACTCCATGTGCGAGGAGCACAGCAAAACCACGCTGAGTTTCACTGAACCCTGCGACGCGCGCGCGCGCGAGGAGTTCGTGAACGGCTCCGGCCTAAGTACCATCCGCTTTGCCAGCCGTCCGGGCGGGCAGGGGCGGCTGGCTGTAGCACTGCGCCTGGTGAGCCGCCGTAAGCAGAGCCTGCACTTTGAACAGCTGGGGCTGACGCCTGCGGAAGAAATCATGCTCCGGCGTGCGCTTAGCAGCTCAGGCGGGATCTTCTTCAGCGGGCCGACCGGTCACGGCAAGTCCACGGTGTGTCAGGTTTCCGCTGAGTTTCTGGCGCGCGAAGATCCGGGCGAAAACATCATGTCCGTGGAAGACCCGATTGAGTCTCCGATTGAGGGGGTGTTTCAGACGCCGCTTGGGCTGCAGACCTTTGCGGAAGCCATTAAAAACCTGCTGCGTATGGACCCTGATCGCATTTACCTCGGTGAGGTGCGCGATGCAGATACCGCCAACGGCGTCGTTGAGGCTATTCAAACTGGCGCCCCCGTCCTGACCACCATTCACACCAACTCACCGGCGGATATACCGCAGCGCCTGCGGCGCTTTGGGGTCGACGAAGACCTGCTGTTCGACCCGACCATCATTTCATGCCTGGTCGGCCTACGGCTGGTACCGTTACTGTGCATGCACTGCCGCATTCCCTGGCACGAAGGACGCGTCAGTGTCAGCCCGGTCATGCAGGATATGGTGGAGACCCACGCTCAGGTCCAGGGCGTATTTCTGCGCAAACCCGGTGGCTGTACGTGTTGTGGAAATACAGGGATCCACGGACGGACCGGTATTTTCGAAGTCATTGAAACGGATAACCGCTTCATGAGGCTCTACAGCAGTCAGGGCAAGATGGCGGCCTATCTCGACTGGATTGAGCGCGGCGGTGTAACCCTGTGTCAGAACCTGCTTCGGCTGATTAACAGTGGCGTCACGGATCCGGTATGGGCACACCGCCGCATCATCAATCTTGACCGGGACACCCGGCTGACCGCGGGGGGTGACCTGTGAACAGACTGGCACGCGCGATATATAAGGCGACCTTCAGCGCGCAAGACCGTATCGAAATCTATGACGATTTCCGTCAGTACCTGCTGGACGGCCGTGGCGCTAAAGAGGCCTACCAGAAGCTTATCGACAACTACAGCCGACGTGGGAAGAAACCCGGCGATGCCGTGGCGCAGATACTGACCGAGTGTGCGGAGAACCTCGGCGCCGGTTTTGGCTTGGCGGATTCGCTGCGCGAGTGGATACCGGATCAGGAGCTCAGCATCATCGAGTCCTGTGACCTGGCCGGGCGCCCAGCGGACGGCTTCGTTAACGCAATGGATATCGCCAGCGGCACCGGGCGAATCAGCGGCACGGTGAAGTCTACCGTGGCCGTGACGGCCTACCTGACGATGCTGACCGTGGGCGTGGTAGTCATGTTCTGCATGATGCTGGTGCCGGTGATTATTCAGGCGGTGCCGCTCAGCCAGTGGAACGGCCTGCAGACGGCAGTTTACTACTTTTACCTGCTGCTCTCAGACTGGTGGTGGGCGCTGCTGCTGCTGTTCGCCGGGATGGTTTCGCTGGTCGTGTGGTCGCTGCCCCGGCTGACCGGACGTCTGCGCTTCTTCCTGGACCGCTTCCCGCCGTGGTCCATTTACCGCCGCATTCATGGCGCGGCGTTCATCATGAACGTCAACGCCATGGACGCGGCCGGGATACCGATGGAGCGCGCTGTAGCCACCATGAAGGCGTCCACCCGTTCGGCCTGGCTTTACGAGCGTCTTGACGCGCTGGAGCTGGCTATCTCCTCTGGTGAAAAGAACCTCGGTGTGGCACTGGACGCCACGGACTACGAGTTTCCCGACGAGCGGGCCATCGTCAAGCTACAGAGCTTGTTTGAGACCCGGAACAGCGAAGGGTCGCTGAAGCGCTTCGCGGCCACCTGGCTTGAGCGCACTGTGAGCAGCGTTGAGCGCACCGGCGATCGTCTGCGCATCGTCAGCCTGCTGCTGTGCGGGGTACTGGTAGCCTCGCTGATGCTCATCATGTTCAGCCTGATCCAGAAGGCGTTTTTCTTTAACTAGGCGGAAATTCGTCCGCTTCGACACTCCATGTTTATCCAGTCAGCCGCCCGGCCTGTCGCCGCGCGGCTTCTTTCCGTGTGTCTCCTCAAAGGTGATGAAATGAAGAAGTTAAAAAAGGGTATTGCGAACATTACTGACTCCATCAGTTCGCTGGGCATCATGATCGTGGTTATCAGCCTGGTGGTTGCCGCCGGCGCGCTGGCCTATTTCTACGTGAACAGCACAAGCGAGGTTACGCTCGTCACCACGGTGATGAACGAAACGCGCAACCTGCGCTCATCCAGCGGCTACGGCACAGACGACTACGTGCCCGCGCTGGTTAAGGGCGGGAGCATTTCCAAAAGCTATACCATTACCAACAACCTGATTTACAACAAATCTGGCGGTCAGGTAACGGTGAAGGGCAACGGCGTGGGCTTTATCGTGACCGACGCCGGCTTGCCGCAACGTGACTGCGTGAAGGTCGCGCGCAGCATCGGCACCGCCGACCTCGCGTCTACAAAAATCAACAACACTACCTTCACCGCTGAGGTGACCGCGGCCAACGCCGCCACCGCCTGTGTGGATGGTGACAATACCCTGACGTTCACCACCAAGTCTTAACTTCACCGCCGCCGTCTTTCGGCGGCTCTTATCCGGACAGACTATGACCGCCACCGCGCTCAGCGAGACTGATTTTATCGATCTCTACCTCGGTGAAGACTACGCCGAAATTAAAGGGATGGTGGGCGCCACACGTCTGCTTATCCCCGTACCAGACCCGCTTGCTGCTGACGTTCATGCGCTGCGCGCGCTCTGTGAGCGACGGCATAAAGAAAGCGGGCGCAACGAGTTTTCCTGCTTTCATGACGGGCGTCTTTATCGCGCGACTGTGTCCCGCGACCTGCTGGGGCGCACAGGTCTGGTGCTGCGCCAGACGCCTGCTGTCCTGCCGGACTTTGCCGAGATCCCGTTCAGCACGCCGCTGCGTCGCTCCGTAGAGCTTCCCGGCGCGACGGGGCTGATATTGATTGCCGGTGAAATGGGAGCGGGTAAGACAACCTCAGCCGCCGCCATTTTGAGTCACCGTATCGCGGTTACGGGCAACCTCGGTGTGTCGATTGAGGACCCTGCGGAAACGCTGCTACAGGGACGTCACGGTGATGGCCGCTGCATCCAACTGGAGGTCGGTGAAAGTGAAGGGTACGCCAGCGCTACGCGCAAGGCCTACCGCATGGGTGCCTCGGCGTTTCTTCTGGGTGAAATCCGTGACGGTGCCACGGCGCATGAAGTGCTCAAGGCTTCCCTGAGCATGTTCGTGGTGTCGACCATCCATGGGGCCTCCATCCGGGAGGCGCTAGAGCGCTACGTGATGTTCTGTGAAGAAATCAGCCCATCCGCGAAGGCCAACATTGCCAGCACGCTGTACGTGCTGGCGCACCAGAAGATGCGGGTAAATCCCGCAAACAATCAGCGTCAGGTGGACATTACCGGCTTCAACCTGCGGCATGCCACCACTGCCGACACCATCCGCGCCAAAATCACGTCGGGCCAGTTCAACTTTGACGACCAGTTCAACTCCATCAACTATGACTTTAAGGATTAGACCATGAGCAGTATGAAACGGGGTGTTGCGCAAATCACCGATGCAACGGTGGCCTACGGAGTCATCGCCGTTATTATCGTTTCGCTGCTGATTCCCCTCACGCTGTGGGCAGCAGATGAATACCGCATGAACGTAGCGGCCGGACAGGCCAACACGGTGCAGAAAGCGGTAAACCGTTATATCGCCGACCAGCAGGCGATCATTGCGGCTAACAGCAGCGCCTCAGCAGCCTACACGCTGACGGTACCGATGCTTATCACTGCGGGCTATTTGCCAACCGGTTACTCGCCGACTAACGCCTATACAGCCACCTATCGGACGCTGATTTTTCAGCCGTCGACGAATAAGTTTCACACCATGACGTTCCTTACCGGCGGCTCGACGCTGTCGCTCAGCGATGCCCGTAAGCTCGCAAACCACATCGGGCCGACGGGCGGCTATATCGAGAGCGGCGTGGCGAAGGGGGCTCTCGGGAGCTGGGAGGAAAATCTGTCCGCGTTTGGGGGCTATAACCCGGGTGATGGCAGCGTGGTGATTGCTGGCTTTTACTCTAACGGTGCGATAGCCAATGACTATTTGTACCGTCACAGCGTGGCGGGGCACCCCGAGCTCAACACCATGGGCACAACTCTGAACATGGGTAGTAACGACATCAGCAACGCAAAAACAGTCGGAACGCAGACGCTAAATGCGTCGGCCGACGTCAATACAGCGCGACTGACTGCCACGCAGAGTATCCAGTCAAACGGGACTATTAATGCGAACGGTAGTATTACTTCCAGCAGCAATATTGCGGCAGCGGGTAATATCACTTCCAGCAGCAACATTGCGGCGGCGGGTAATATCACGGCAAATAACGATGTCCTGGCTAACGGAACGCTTCGCAGTGCGCATGATGCAGTTATTGGTGGGATAGTGAAGCTTCAGCAAGTAAATACAGCTGGCACATTCTGTGACACTTGGGGCGCTATAAGCCGCGACAACACTGGAGCCATACTTTCCTGTCAATCCGGTGT